>NZ_QYZY01000240.1:0-9620 GCF_003838035.1 Desulfonatronospira sp. MSAO_Bac3
GTTGCCTTCTTTTTGCAGAGTGCTTTCCAGTAGATTGCATTCATCTCTTCCTACGAATGAAATACAAAGGTCAGGTACAACTACAACAGAATAAACTTTGCCTCCACCCAATTTTCGGCAAAAATCTATTGCCTTGTCCATAGTCTTGTTTGCAAACTCGGATCCATCATGCGGAACTAACAGGTTCATAAGTCTACTCCTTAAAAATAGTATAGGGTTTATAGTAAGTTGCTCAGGTCCACTTGCATCTTTATAGCAAAATATGGGCCATAGTTTGTGTTTCGTGTCACTATACAAAAAAATAATGCTATTATAACAGGTTAGGGTATTGCACAAACAAAGGGAGCCTTGTTTTCATGGTAAAAAAATGATGTTTAGTGCTGTGTTGAGGGTGCTGGTGCCAACTAAGGTTGGCACTGGGGCATAAGTTAGCGGACAATGCTTGCGGATATCGGGGGTGGCTGGTGGGACAAACGAGGCCTGATCAAAATGGGATTGTCTCTGAAGAAGATGTGACTGCAAACAGTCTTTTTTGTCAGGCGAAGACGAGTGACAAAAGTCATTCTATATTGTTATCAAAATGATTTTAATCAGCGTAGATCAGTTTACCCCGTGAAATCTCTTATTATTTCACTGGGGCGAGATCAGCGGCTAACATCTTTCTTCTTCATGCAACTGATAATATCAAAGGCAAAGAATCTTGGCCGCTGATTGCGCAGATCTCCGCAGATAAGAAAAGCATTGCCTAAGAGTTTGTAGTGATAAACATTAAGATTGTCTTGATTGCAAATTGGAATCAGAGATTAGACGTCAGAGGTCAGTAAAAACAAAGAGCTATGTGTTGGTTGTTGATTTCTCGATTTTTTGCAGTGCATCTGAATAAAGAAAGGCATCGTGCGGAGAAGGCTCTCTAAGGGTTCAGGCAGTTGCGGTCTGGATGTATGTACATGGTGCAGAGTTTGGATTGACTCTGCACCATGTACATGGTGTGTAGTGGGAAGTGGTTGTGTTATCTTACGGGGTCGGCTCGAAGTCCTGATTTGACATCCCTGTACTCTTCCACGTCGCTGTAGGTAAAGGCGCTCACGTCTATTCCGCTTTCCCTGAAAGAGGTCTTGACCTCCTGAACCAGGGGCAGACTGTGCAGGTATAACACGCCTGTTCCCAAAAGCAGAAGCAGGGAAGATGTCACCAGGATCCTCGCCCATCTTTTTTTTGCCCCGGCCGGGGCTCTCCCTTGGGCCGGGGGGTTATGTGCTGCCTTTTTGTGCATGATCATGCTCTTATCTGATTTCCATCAATTGCTCGGTAATGCCCGGGAATACCACCATGAACATGAGCCAGGCCAAAATTAGGGTCAGGATGACGTTGAAGCCCTGGGTGAAGACGTAGTGATACAGGATCTTGCCGCCGGCAAAGTACTTGGCCAGTTCGCGGAAGTTGGTGGCCAGGCCGATGCTGGTAAAGGCCATGGCAAAGAACCAGGCCCGCAGCGGATTGGCCCATCCCCCCAGGACTCCGTCGCTGACTATGGTCTCGCCCATCTGGTGTCCCAGTGATGCGTAGATAATGGTGAAGAAGATGGAGGCTGCCACGAATCCGAGGACGAACTTGGGAAAGCGTACCCAGATTTCGCGCAGGGCCGCGCCTACAGACAGCTCAACGTTGCTTCCTTCGCGTTCCACCTTGACCGCCCAGTAGGCGGCGATAGCAAAGGCCAGGATACCGATCATTACGTTCTGGATCATCTTCAGTGTGGCTGCAGTGTACATGGCTCCGGGGCCAAGAAGCTCGCCCGCGGCCACAACTGCACCGGTGGAGTCGACAGTACCGCCGACCCAGGCGCCGCCCAGAATGGGATTCATGCCTACGGCTACCACCAGTGCAGGCATGAGGAACATGCCCAGGGCGGTGAAAACTAAGGACAGCCCGACAGCGATGGTCAGTTCCTCACCCTTGGCCTTGGAAGCTGCCGCTGCGGCGATGGCTGCGGACACACCGCACACACTGGCTGCTGCGGCCACGCAGACGTTAAGCGGCTTGGAAGGCAGTTTAATGAATCTGTTTCCTACCCAGTAACCGATGATGAGAACTGTGGGCGTAACACCCCAGGCCACCACGATGCCGGGAGCGCCGATCATGAGGATCAGGCCGAAGAGGATACTGCCGCCAAGAAGGACCAGTCCGGTCTTGATATAGTACTCGGTCTGAACCGCTGGTTTGACCCAGCCAGGTGTACTCATGGTATTACTGATGAGAAGGCCTATAATAATACACCACAGTACGTAACTTAAGCCATATTCACTGGCTATGGCATGGTTGCCGATGAAGAATCCGATTATGGAAATGATGAATACAATGGGATAACCCATCAGAAATGAGCCGACATTTCCACCCATGAAGCTGATACCTATGGAAAACATGAGCCCTGTCAGGATCATAAGCAGGATCATGGAGGGTATAATGTTGTACCCTTCAACGTTGGCATCGCTTCTGGCACTGGATTCGGCGTCCCGGGCATCCAGCCAGGCATCAATGGCGTTTACCGCCTCTTCATTTAAGGCCTCATCCTCGAAATCGGCTTCTGCAGCAGCTTCCTGGGCTTCCCTGGCTTCATCATAAGCTTCTTCTGTCTTCTGCTGGGCTTCTTCATATGCTGGCTTTGCCTCTTCACGCATTTCAGCAGCCCTGGACTCGCTCATGTAAAATGCTTCAATGGGATTGTCATCCCAGCCCTGGGGGCGCTGAATAAGGCTGGCCAGGGCCGGTCCCAGCCCGTAGTCCTGGGCCCGGATATCGTCCAGTTCGTCCTGGGCCTCGATCTGCTCTATAGTGGCAAAGGGAGCCCTTTCTTCTTCGTACTCGACCTTTGCCTCGAACTCTTCCAGCTTCTCAGGAGCGTCTGCAGGAGTGGCTCCCCAGAAGACCACGAGAGCGAATAAAAGCAGGGCCAGACCAAGCCAGTTGGCCCACCAGTCTTCTTTTTTGTAGAGTTGCGCCCAGTCCCTGCCCTTGCCGGAGGAAGAAGTGGCAGCCATTTCTTCCTGAATAGCTTCTTGAGCTTCTTTTTTTTCGTTGTCAGCCATAATTCATAACTCCTTTATTTTATTCAGAGGTTTATTTTTTAATGACGATCACGTTGTGCTTGCCAAGATTGATGACCTTGCAGGTAACTCCGCCCAGTGCTCCCCGGGATGCAGCGCCATGTTTACCGGACGCGCCCATAACAATGTAGTCCACATTCTGCTGATCAGCAGTCTCCAGGATTACGTGTTCTGGTGCTCCGGCCTTGACCATTACGTCTCCCTTAACGCCTTTTTCAGCCAGCCTGCCTTCGATTGCTTTTTTAACGCCTTCACCTTCCTTTTGCAGGGTGTTTTCCAGGAGATTGCATTCATCCTGGCCCACAAAGGAAATGCACAGGTCAGGGACGACCACAACCGATGAGATGGTGCCTCCACCGTGTTGTTCGGCCATCTCAATGGCCTTGTCCAGGGTCTTGTTTGCGAATTCCGATCCGTCATGGGGTACCAGTAGTTTCATAACAAAGTTCCTCCTAAGCTGTTTTGTTGGTTTATAAATATTCTGGCGCAAATGAGTACGCCTTGATCTGCCTTTATTTGCCTCTTGAAGTAAAAATCCTTTCCAGGTGCCTGAAAGGGTCAGCCTGTGATTTAGTTTGAGCTTAAAAAATAGATTTGTAGATTATGTCAAAGGAGCACAAAGTTTTTTTGGGTTTGGCGATAGCAATATGCAGGCCAATTCTTGGGAAATGATTTGTTTTTACGAAAAAAAGCCTTGTCTCAATGGTTTAGGCAGGTAAGAAAGGCTTGGGGCCGGGCTTCTGAACTGCGCAGGACAGGCTTTGGATGCAATATATACGAGGCGGGTGCAAACTTTTGTCAGCAGCAAGGATGTCGCTTCTGTTTTCAAGCATGGCTCAGGCCCGAGACAGCTTGACATGGACGATAAAAATTACGTAACTTTCAGAAGTAGAGAAAAAGTTTTTGTATAGCTTAAAAATGCTTGTTTCAGCTCAGGTGCACATTGGTCTGGAAATCTTGTCAGCCATGCTCGATGCTGAAACGATGAAATGTAGTGGCAACTGAAATTTTTGAATATCTAAAACGTTTATGATGAAGAATCAGAATGCAGAAAAACGGCAACAAAGACGATTTACGCAGGAAAAGCTCATGGTTTAAAAGTTCCATGGGGGTCCAGTCCAAATTTTTGCTGGGAACCGGCTTGATTCTGCTGGCTGTGTGCCTGGTGAGTGCTTTTGTGATTTATTTTTACGAAAAGCGCCAGATGGAGCAGGACGCCCTGGCCAAGTCAGAGCTGGTCATGGGTGCTGTGGATGCCAGCAGGGATTACGTCCGGGAAGTGTTGAGGCCTGCCATGTACGAGAAGTACGGTCAGGATCACTTTATGCTCGAAGCCATGTCAACTTCCTATGTAGGCAGATCGGTTATGGATAGATTTACCCCTACCCTGGAAGAATTCGATTACAGGCGTGTGTCCATCAATGCCAGAAATACCGATTATGAAGCCAGCGAGCTGGAAAGGGAGAAGATCGAGCATTTTGCTGAGCAGGGGAAAAAAGGTGAATGGCAGGGGGTAGTGAGCGTCAACGGTAAGGATCAGTTCAAGAGATACCGGCCTGTGGTCTTTGAAAGCGAGTGTATGCGCTGTCATGGGTCGCCTGATGATGCTCCGGAGGTACTGGTGGAGATGTATGGCAGTGAAAGGGGATTCGGGCGCAGCGAGGGTGAGCTTGCCGGGTTGAGCGTGGTGAGTATTCCCGTGGAGGCGGCCATGGCCCAGGTCAGAGAAAAGGCCTTTTCCGTTTTTCTGGTGGTTTTTCTTGGAGTCTCCATCGTATTTATTGCCCTGAGCTTCTTTTTCAACCGCATGGTGGTGACCAACCTTCGCGGTCTTCTGGAGATATTCAGGGATGAAGCAGACAGTCATCCTGCGAACCTGGTGCATATACCCAGCCGGGGGATGGATGCCGGTGACGAGCTCAACGAGCTGACCGATGCCGCCTCCAGCATGGCGGAACACCTGCGCAGGACCCGGGAGCAGCTGAGACAGTACGCCCAGAATCTGGAGGTCAAGGTTCAGGAGAGAACCAGGGCCCTCAGGGACTCTGAAGAACGTCTGCAGGTTCAGGTCAGGGCCAGGAACCAGGAGCTTCAGACTCTCAATGTCCTGGCTGAGCTTACAACACAGGCAGTCGGTCTTTCAGAAATACTGCCCCAGGTTCTGCACTGGACCCTGAAGACCTTTCCGGCCCGGGGAGCGGGAATCTATCTTTATGATGAAAACCAGCGCATGCTGGTTCTGCAGTACCATGAAAACTCTCCCGGTCTCAGTACAAAGGTCCCTCTTCAGGGCCAAGATCTTCCTGCAAGCATGTATCAGCCCCGGAATCTGGAAGAATCCATTGTCCAGGCCGCCTGCGGGCAAGCCAGCTATTTCGACTGCAGACAGAACTCCGGTTGTCTGAACATTCCACTTTGCTGCCGGGGGCGGGTGCTCGGGGTCATGACTTTTTCCGGGGTGAATGAAAATGAACTCACCAGCGAGATGCACAGCCTTCTGGCTTCCATAGGACGGCAGATAGGTATCGCCGTGGAAAGCCTGCAGAACATGGAGAAACTCCTGCAGAGCAAGGAGCTTCTGCAATCTGTTTTTGACGGCATTACCGACCAGGTGATTCTTATGGACAGGGATTTTCGAATCAGGATGGTCAACAGAGCCTATGCCAGGATGTATAATGTGGATATGGATGAAGTCATCGGCAGGCGGTGCTATGAAATTCACGGCAGCGGTGAAAGGCCGTGCCATGATTGCGGCCTGAACGAGGTGCTGAAGACCAGAACACCCGTGGTTCTTGAGACCCGCTGTCCCGCCCCTGAAGGTATTTTTCAGGTGCATTGCTATCCTGTACTGGATGAATCAGGAGATGTGGAAAGGGTGATCCGCTATGTCAAGGAAATAACAGATCAAAAACAGATGGAGCAGAAGATCCAGCAGACTGAAAAGCTGGTGGCCATGGGACAACTGGCAGCCGGTGTGGCCCATGAGATCAATAACCCCCTTGGAGTGATTCTTTGTTACGTAGAGCTATTAAAGCGGCAGTTTTCCGAAGTGCCTCAGGGACAGGAGGATCTGGTCACCATTGAAAAACAGGCCCGCAACTGCAAGCGCATCGTAAGCGACCTTCTGGAATTCGCCCGCAGCGGAGAAACCAGTAAGCATACTGCCTCGTTGAACCAGACCCTGGAAGAAGTCCTGGGTATGGTGGGTGAGCAGTTCAAAAAACAGGGGGTACAGATAGAGACAGACCTGGATCCTGATCTGCCCCAAATGGAAATGGACACCAACAAAATCAAGCAGGTATTCATGAACCTGCTGATGAACGCCCGCCAGGCCATGGATGGCCGGGATGGCAAAATGCACATAAGCACCAGATACATGGCCCAGGACAGTCTGGCCAGGGTGATATTCTGGGACAATGGTGAAGGAATTCCGGAATACATGCAGGACAAGATATTCGATCCATTTTTCAGTACCAAACGCACAGGCGAGGGGACAGGTCTGGGACTTTCCGTGAGCTATGGAATTATCCGGGAGCATGGAGGTGAAATCATTGTCGAGAGCAGGCCTGGTGAGTGGACCAGGTTTGTTATTGAATTGCCTGTTTGAGCATGGGGCATGGGGCATGGATTTAAGAATTTAGGGATTGGGGGATTCAGGCATTGAGGAATTCGGAATTGAAGAATTGGGGGATTGGGGGAAGTGTGGGGCATAGGGTCCCAGTGAAACCCCTGTCTACGACAGGGAGCTTTTTGGGCTGTTTCACGGGGCAGGCATGGGGAAGAAGTATGTAAGTATGTGAGTATGGGCGTATGGGAGTTGGGTATGGGGAAGAAGAGGGGGAGGTAGTTTTGAAGAGTCGGGGAATGTATAAGGCGGGGAAAATATGAGCAAGCAGCGCTTGATGATAATAGATGATGAAAAGGATATGCTGCAGGGGTTGTCACGGATTCTGCCCCAGGAGCTTGAAAATATCCAGGTGGAGACTTTTTCCAGTGCCTTGAGCGGGCTGGAATCCATCAAGAGGCAGCCTGTGGACGTGCTGCTGCTGGATATCCGCATGCCGGAAATGGACGGCATGGAAGTTTTGACAGCGGTCAAGGAGATTGATCCCTGGATCACCGTGGTGATGATAACAGCTTATGGAAGTATAGAAACTGCAGTGGAGGCCATTAAAAAAGGAGCCTATGACTTCATCACCAAACCCTTTGAGATTCCGGATCTGGTGCGGGTCCTGAATAAGGCCCTGGAGAGGAGCCTGCTCATCCGGGAAAACATGAACCTGCGCAAAAAGGTCTCTGAAAAAGAGCCTTTTGCAGACTTTGTGGGCCAGTCACCGCCCATGCGCCGGCTTTACGACGGAATACAGGCCCTGGCCGGTACTGATTATACAGTATTGATCAGAGGCGAATCGGGAACCGGCAAGGAACTGGTGGCCAGGGCCCTGCATGAATTAAGTCCCCGCAGCAGCCGCAGGATGGTCACTGTCAACTGTCCGGCCATCCCGGAGCACCTGCTGGAAAGCGAGCTTTTCGGGCATAAAAAGGGGGCGTTTACCGGGGCGGAGCAGAACCACACCGGCATGTTCCTGGAGGCGGACAAGTCCACGCTGCTGCTGGACGAAATAGGGGATCTGCCGGTATCCATACAGACCAAGCTGTTGCGGGTATTGCAGGAAAGAGAAGTCCGGCCACTTGGTTCGGATAAGCCACGCAGAGTTGATGTGCGCATTCTGTCCTGCACCAACCAGGATCTGGAAGCCAGAATTCAGGATCGAAGCTTTCGCGAAGACCTGTATTACCGCCTGAACGTGGTTACCCTGCGCACCCCTTCCCTTTCCGAGATCACCGAAGATATTCCCCTCCTGGCGGATCATTTCCTGCGCAGTGTCTGCAATGAGCTGGGCCTGCCCCTGAAACGTTTCAGCGTGGCCGCCATACAGTCCATGATGCACAAATCCTGGCCGGGCAATGTGCGCGAGCTGCAGAATTTTGTCCGCAGGGTGGCCCTTTTTTCGCCTGAGGAAGAAATAGGAGCCGCGGATATCCGCGTTGCCCAGGACAGTCTGTATGGCTCGGCCGAGAGCCGGCAGGACCAAGACAGCAACGGCAAGGCGGTCAAGCCTTACCAGCAGGCCAAGGAGGAGCTCCTGGAGAATTTTACCAGGGAATATATAACCAGGCTGCTGGGTCAGACCGAGGGCAACGTGACCCGGGCCTCTGATATAGCCGGCATAAGCCGTACAGCCCTGCAGAAAATTATGCGCAGATACGAAATCCGCTCCGAGGATTTTAGGTAGTCATTATGCGGAAATGCTTTATTTACGCATACCGCCCTTTATTCCAGCTAAACTTTGGTCTTGCTCGCAGTGTTCAGTCTCCGGCTTTTTTTTTCTGTAAGACCAGAATCTATTTACTAAAAGTCAGTGCGGGTTATGCCTGTTTCCTTGGCCGGAATTGAAAGCTTTGAAAGGTGTCGTTGTAGTGAGAGCATTGGAGATTAGGGAGGTGGGGGACGGACAAAAAGGCGATAAACAAGGCCGCTGACTTTATCAAAATGATTATCCATGGTTACAAGCTCCGCCCCTGTTTCCATTGTCTGTGCGGCAATCCATATGTCGTTTGAGGGAATGGGAGTTCCCTGATTTTTTAGTTGCAAGGCGATTCTTGAATATCTATCAGAGGTAATATCGGTAATTGTAGTGGTTTCAACTGCCGGATGTGATAAAAACAGATTCAGATCTTTCATGTTATCAGAAAATCTTGAGCCATTCCTGAATCCGAATATGAGTTCGCCTAGTACGATGGGAGATATAAATATAACATCAGCCCGGACAATATATTCAACCAGTTCGGAATAACCCAGTTTAAAGCCTGCATAGGCATTGGTGTCCAGAATTAGCTTCATTTCCACATTTCTTCATCTATCTGTTCACAAAATTTTACGGCTGATTCGAATTCAGCGGCATCTTCCTGGGTCCATCCGCCAGAGAGCTGTTTAAGGGAGGATGTGGGAGGTTTCACTGGTCTGATTTGTTCATAAATGATTTCTTTGATAGTTTGATTGATGGATTTCTGGTTTTGATCTGCCCTTCGCCGTATTTCCTGTTCAACTTCAGGGTCGATGCCCCGGATGGTGATTTGCTGCATGACTCATCTCCTGATGTTTTATGACTCATAAATATGACTCAGTGTGTTGTTTGTCAAGGAGATCCTCGGTTTTTAGGAGGCAAGGTGCTGCAGGGTGAGGTACGTTCAGCAAAAGATTGAGCCGCACCCTGTTATTAATAACGGTCTGTATTTCTTTGGTGTTGCTTGAGTTATGGAAACGGATGGAGGTGGGAAAAAGAAAATTTGGGGAGTATTGGGGTGAGTGATGGGACTTGAACCCACGACCCCCAGGGCCACAACCTGGTGCTCTGCCGACTGAGCTACACTCACCACAATCATGCGTAAGTTTTAATATATAACCCCACAAGCGGGTTTGGTCAAGGGAAAAATTCCGGTTGCCTGTGTTAA
>NZ_QYZY01000241.1:0-5559 GCF_003838035.1 Desulfonatronospira sp. MSAO_Bac3
CAATGGCTATTTCCGGGGCGAGCAGTATCGCAGATCTCCCCATTTCCAGGCTTTGCCGGGCCAGATCTAAGTAAACAAGGGTCTTGCCGCTGCCGGTTATCCCGTGCAGCAGGCAGGCCCCGAAGCCCTGCCGCAATCTTGGAGACAGATGTTTCAGGGCTTCTTTTTGTTCCGGGCTGAAACAAAAATCCTGCCCTGCTTCCAGGCTTCCCCCCTCTGGTTCATCCCCGGGTTTGCAGGGACACACCAGTTCCTTGTCCTGCAGGGCCTGCAGGGCCTTTGTACTGCCCTGGCCGAGCTCCGCCCTTATACTGGAAGCGGTTCTGGGGCCGTGGGCGTAAAGAAGATCCATTACAGCCCACTGTACCCTGGCCTGTGGTCTTATGGGCCATGGGGGGTCACTGGAGACGGTCAAAGCAGGTTCTTTGCCGCCTGGACTTTTTACATCCAGTTCTCCCTGCATCCAGAACTCAGCCAGTCTGGAAAGAAACTCCCTGTTATCCCGGCCGCTGGAAAAAGGAATCTTCTTGTTTTTTCTGTCCCGCCAGCCGTCAGGAACCCTGCGCAGGGAAGCAGGCAAAACAGATGCCAGCACCCGGCCCAGGCTGGTCAACTGCCGGGCGGCCACGTTTTCCAGCATTTCCAGGTAGTCGGCACTAAGTACTGCCTCTTTTTCCAGAGGCCAGAATATGCTTTTAAGCTTTTTTTCTGTGGGAAGGGCGGGGACACTGCGCTCCAGAACAGCACAGCAGAGCTTGTTGCTTTGTCCCATGGGCACAAGCACCCGCATGCCCGGGTGCCAGACGTGCACGGGCAGATAAGGGGGCAGAGCATAGCTCAGGCTGGAGTAAGGCTGGCAGAGTATTGCAGCGGACCAGACTGAAGCGCGGGCATCTTGTGTTTGCATACGCGGGTTGCATAGGAATTGAGTAACCATTCAGGGGAGCAGATACCCTGGAGACCTCTGACCTCTCCCGGGGGACAGTCCCGAAGCCGGGACAGCCCCCCTCTGACATCTGACTTCTGACTTAGCGCCGGGGAAGAAATTCCTCCAGGTTTTTCAAAAGATCGGATTTAAGCTCATCATCCTGCAGTGCGAAATGTATGTTCGCACTGAGATAGTCCACCCAGTTGCCGATATCATAGCGCTGGCCCTCCAGCTTCACCGCCAGGAGCCTCTTGTTGCGGGCCATGGACTGCAGGGCGTCAGAGAGCTGATACTCCAGGTTGTGACCGGGTTCCAGGGTTTCCAGGTGTTCGAATATCTCCGGAGTCAAAACATAGCGTCCCACTATGGCCAGACGGGAAGGAGCATCTTCCACCCTGGGCTTTTCATAGACATTGCGGATGCGGTAAAGGCCGGGGGAAATCTCCTCTCCCTGGATGATGCCGTAATTGGAGACGCTCTCTCTGGAAACCTCAACCACGCCCACCACCGACATATGCTCGGTCTTGGCTGCTTCCAGAAGCTGCTTTATGGCCGGGCGACGGCTGAACATGAGGTCGTCCCCCACCATGACAGCAAAGGGTTCTTTTGAAACCACCTCCCGGGCGCAAAGTACAGCATGTCCAAGGCCCAGCTGTTCTTTCTGACGCACGGAAATGATATTGGCCATTTCGGCCACCTGGCGCACTTCCCGCAGAAGATACTCTTTGTTTGTCCGCCTCAGGACTGCTTCCAGGGCCAGATTGTAATCAAAATGATCCTCAAGGATCCTTTTTTGCTGGTTGGTCACAAACACAACATTGGTCAGATCCGCCTCGATAGCCTCTTCCACTACGTGCTGCACCGCCGGCTTTTTATATATGGGGAGCATTTCCTTGGGGATGTTCTTGGTTGCAGGCAAGGACCTTGTTCCCCAACCAGCTACAGGAATTACAACTTTTTTGGCTTCCATGATCATGCTCCTTGTTTGTCTTAAAAAATAATTCACAGGCAGAGCCGCCACCTGAAGCAGGCTCTGCTCCATATCCCCCTATGCACGAAGACCTTCCTCCACAGCCCTGGCCAGTTTTATGGCCATGTCCTCCACCAGGGTATCATCCTGGCCTTCCACCATGACCCTGGCTACGGATTCGGTGCCGGAATACCTGAGCAGAACCCGGCCCTTGCTGCCCAGCTGAGCCTCGGCATCTTTGACCGCTTCCTGAACCTGCTGCACCTCTTCAAAGGGCATTTTCCTTTCCACATGCACATTGATAAGTCTCTGTGGAAACGGTGTCAAAAGCCTGGAAAGCTCGGACAGGGGCCTGTTCTTCTGCAGCATGATCTTTAAAAGCTTGATGCCGGCCAGGATGCCGTCCCCTGTGGTTGCGTAATCCAGGAAGATGAGGTGTCCTGACTGCTCTCCGCCAAGGACGGCTCCTTCCTTGCGCATGGCCTCCACCACGTAGCGGTCCCCGACCTTTGTGCGCAGCAGCCTTCCTCCATGTTCCTGCATAAAGACTTCAAGGGCCATATTGCTCATGACCGTACTCACCAGCAGGTTGCCCGGCAACGCATCACGTTCCATGAGATCCATGGCGCATATGGCCATTATCTGATCCCCATCCAGAATCACCCCGTTTTCATCTATGGCGATAAGCCGGTCCCCGTCCCCGTCCAGGGTCAGGCCCAGATCCGCTCCGTGCTCCAGGACCATGGAGGCTGCCACTTCAGGATACAGTGAGCCGCACTTCTTGTTGATGTTCACTCCGTCGGGCTCTGTACCGGCCATGATTACCTTGGCTCCCAGTTCTTCAAAGATAAGCGGGGCCACCCTGTAAGTGGCACCGTGGGCACAGTCTATCACTACCTTCATCCCCTGCAGGGACATGGTGTTGGGCAGGCTGTTCTTCAGGTGAACAATATATCTTCCAGGACTGTCCACGATTTTTCTGGCCCGACCTATGGCTTCGGGCTGGGGATGCTTCCAGTTTACATCCGGGGACAGAACCAGTTCGGATATATCCTCCTCCACCTGATCTGAAAGCTTGAATCCCTTGTGATCGAAAAACTTGATCCCGTTATCCATGAAGGGATTGTGCGAGGCGGAAATGACCACTCCCAGGTCGGCGCGCATGTTCTTGGTCAGAAAAGAAATGGCCGGGGTGGGCATGGGTCCCACCAGAAAGACATCCATGCCCGAAGCACAGAAGCCGGAGGTCAGGGCGTTTTCAAATACATATCCCGAAAGCCGGGTATCCTTGCCGATGAGCACCCTGTGCCGCCTGTGTCCGTTGCGGAAATACTGGCCTGCTGCCAGGCCAAGCCTGAGCACTATCTCAGGAAGCATGGGAAAAATATTGGCTTGCCCTCTCAGGCCGTCTGTACCAAACAACTTTTTACGCATGCCGGATTCTCCTGTCTGTTTAATCTATTGAAATTTCAACTTT
The DNA here is from genome assembly GCF_003838035.1 of Desulfonatronospira sp. MSAO_Bac3. NCBI lineage: Bacteria > Pseudomonadati > Thermodesulfobacteriota > Desulfovibrionia > Desulfovibrionales > Desulfonatronovibrionaceae > Desulfonatronospira > Desulfonatronospira sp. MSAO_Bac3. The sequence continues at coordinate 3,376 of NZ_QYZY01000241.1, forward strand.
TTCTGGACGCATCTCCAGGACTTGTCCATGCTCGGGCAACTCTGCATACACTTGCAATTCATGTACCCCCGGACCTGCCCCTGGATTTTTTTCCACGTAGTAATGAATTTTTTCACGCCAGCCATCCTCCTGGAGCAACTCCCGGGGGAGATCAAGGTAGGCCCTGACATAACCAGGGTCCAGGCTGTAGTTTACCCCCTGTGCACCTCTGACCTCAATGGGTTTTCTTACCCAGATATCCTCCAGCACCGGCCCGAAGACAAGTTCCACGCGCACGTCAGAGGGAGTGCTTTCCAGTTCCGGGCGCAGATCAAGCCCCGCCTTGCGCTGAAACCTGTCCGGCCTGTCTGAATCAACAGCCACAGGTCTTGTTTTCACAGTATCCATATTTTTCAGGATCTTTTCGGGTCCGCGCACATGCAGTGCTGCCGGCTCAACCATCTTGTTTTTCAGCTCGTAATAAGGACTTATTGCCCCTGTCCAGACAACCTCTACAGGCAGCTCGCGGCTTACAATCCTGTCCACCTCCAGTTCCAGCCTGGCAGGTGTGATTTCCACCGCCTGCACCGCCCGGGGCAGGTTTATTCTTTTTGGGTCCAGGACAATGGTGTTTTCTCCCTGCTCCAACCCTGACAAATCAAGATTATAAGCCAGGCGGGCCATGTCCATACGGCTCAGCATGGTCTTGGTGGCCCTGCACCTGACAGTGACCTTGCTGACCATGCCGGAAATCACTGTATAATCCTCCGAAAGATGCGAGACCTCCACCGGGACATCCACCCACATCTCCACCTTTTCCTGGCCGCTTATAAGGTACCAGAAAAAAACAGCCATAACCACGGCCAGTATCCTGTACTGCCAGTTGCTTTTGAGCATGCTTTTATTTTAACTGTAAAAAATCATTAGTAAAAGCCACGTTCCTGTCCTCTGTCATTCTGTCATCCTGTCTCTGTCCACTTATTTTTCCCAGGCCGATGTGAGTACTCTTCTAAGGCGTACCTCATCAAGTCCAGGAATCAGTTTGCCTGACATGGCCACTGAAATCATCCCCTTCTCTTCCGAAACCACCACTGCAAGGGCGTCGCTCTCTTCTGTTATGCCAATGGCCGCCCTGTGCCTGGTGCCGAAGTTCCACCTGGAAGGCACGCCCACGGCCAGGGGGAGGATGCAGCCGGCATAGGCGATTTTGTTGGCCCTGACCACAACAGCCCCGTCGTGCAGTCTGGTACTGGGATAAAATATGGTCTCCATAAGTTCCCTGGAAAAATCGGCATTGAGTTCCACACCGGACTCCACAACATCTCCCAGCGGAGTTCTTTTTTCCAGGACAATAAGGGCACCGATTTTTTTCTCCGCCATATGCACCGCTGCCAGAATCAGTTCGTCCAGAACTTTATTCGTGGGCCGGGGATTGAACCACAGCCTGCCCGCACCCATTTCCGCCAGTGCCTTGCGGATATCGCTCTGAAAAAGGATGATCACCACCAGAAACAGGGACCCCAGAAAATTGGTCAGCATTCCATGCAGGGTATACAGGCCGAACTCATCCGCAACGTAATAAACCACCATGAGAATAAGCAGGCCGTAAACCACGGAAACTGCTCTGGTACCTTTCAGAAAGAGCATGACCCTGTAAGCGATGTAGGCCACCACCGCTATGTCCACCAGATCTCGCCAGCCGATCTGAACAATACCCAGGTCTAAGAGCATATATTTTCTACGATTTTCAAAGTGTTTGCGGTATCCGCAACATCATGCACCCTGTGTATGCCCACCTGCTTGGCGGCCATGAGTGCCGTCCCCACCTGGGTGGGCATCCCTCTACCCTCAAGTTCCACCTCCAGCAGACCGCTCCACAGGGACTTGTAGGACAGACCCACATACAAAGGACGTCCCAGAATATGGAAGCATTCCATGTTTCTCATTATTTCCAGGTTGTGCTCTAAGTTCTTTCCAAAGCCGATCCCGGGGTCAAGGACTATGTGGCTTTCAGGAATCCCAGCCTGCACCAGCCTGGCAAGGTGGGTTTCAAAAAAGGACAGAATTTCCCGGGTTACATCCCGGTACCGCGGATCCGTCTGCATGCTCTCGGGACGGTCCAGGGTATGCATCAACACATAGCCCGGCTTGTATTGCACCAGAACGTCCAGCAGCTGTGGATCAAAACGGCAGGCTGAAATATCG
>NZ_QYZY01000242.1:0-3868 GCF_003838035.1 Desulfonatronospira sp. MSAO_Bac3
CCGTGAGCGGCAGAGCCGCCCGCTCGCCCCGTGAAACACCCAGCACTCACTTTAATAATTTCGGTTTCATCACAAGCAAACAAATGGAAAAGTGAGTGCTGGGTCAGCGCAGCGGGTTTCACCGGGGTGTGCAACGAAGTTGCCAGCCTGCCCCGTTGAATAGCTCAACGAGCTAGCCCGCAGGGCATTAAACTGGGGTGCCAAAAAAATCTTCTTTGGCACGGGAAGCCTTCAGTCGTACACCCGACTAAAATACGCTTTGCTGTCCTGCGGAATTTTAGCGGGCACACGGGTGCTCCGCACACACGGTTTTGAAGAATAAAAGATCCCCAGCAAGGCATTACCCGCCTGGCAGACAGGCAAATTGGCAAATCTCCCCCCTGTAGAGTTACGGCTGAATCTGAACCCAAAAACGGCAGTGGTCGACCTGCTGACCCCGGAGGGACGTCTGGTAGCAATCAACTCATAACTTTTAACTCTCAAGCAGATTATGATTAATGGAAAGCTGATAGAAAGGCTGCGTAAAACTGATCGTTGTGCGCCTTCAGTTTCAGAACTGGCCAGGGACCTGGCTCAGATGCCATCTCAGGATCTAACAGATCTCATGCAGAAGCTGATTTATGATGGCGAAGATAAGGCCCTGGGCATTATGCTCAATGCCGTTGCCTGGGAAAGAATGCGTTTTGACCCCCAGGTACTGTGTCAGTCACTGAAAGTTGTGGATAACCTGGATGATTTTATTTATCCCTTTCGGGACCAGGATGAAGAATCTATAGGACCATTGCTTGACCTTGCCACAGCCAGGGATATTTCCAGTCAGAGAAATGTGCTGGCCGCTGTACTTGCGGCAGAGTTAAGTATCAGGTCGGGCACCAGGAATCAGGAAGTAAAAAAGGTTCTGACAAAAATGCAGCACGGCTTACTGCTTCCCGAGACCAGGGTTTATATTCAGGCAGCCTTGAACATGCTGCAGGACAATGACTGGCTGAGCAAATCTCTGCCAATTCTGGTGGAAAAAGACATTCATGAAGAACTGCCCAGGTCCAGAGCTCCCAGCTACATCGGCAGATCTCAAACAGTCCGCCGGCCTGTGGCCAAAATCAGCAGAAATGCACCATGTCATTGCGGCAGCGGCAAAAAATATAAAAAATGCTGCCTGGAAAAGGACGAGGAGCTTCTTCATGATGCATCCCCCTATGCCGGCTTGACCATGTCTCAAGTGATGGCTTCGCCGGATCTGGTGGAAGACACCGGCGTTATTGACAATATGCGGGCATACCAGCTGAAAAAGGTTGATCCTGAAAAACTCAACCCCAGGCAGTTGTTAGCTGCATACCGGAAGGCCGTCTCTTTCGGCCTGCTTGAAACAGGCTACAATATGCTTTTGGAGCTCAAGGGCAGACCGGAAAAGGAGCAGTTTGCCCTTGAGCGTATGCATGACCTTGAGCAAGAAGCCCTGGATGACGGCAATCTTGAGTTGTCTAAATTGATTCGCAGCCATTTACCGGAAGATGAACCAGACTATGCCTGCAGAGATTTTCACATGTTTCTCCTGGAAAACAAAGATCTGTTTATGGAGATGGAAAAGTACTGTCAAAATGTTCTCAGCAACCAGGACGATTTTTTCAATTATAATCCTGTGGACTTTGCTTTTTGCTTTGAAAAACTGTTTCCCGCCCTGAGCATAATCTTCATTCGTTCAGCTTTGCTGGATGAAAGGGGCTCTTTTCTGGATAGTAAATTCTTAATGAATGTTCTTCGCAGTTCCAGAGCGGATCTGGACCTTGATCCCCTGGATGACCCTGTTGAAGATTATCTGGAATGGTCCATGGATAAGTTTGAGCAGGATGTTGATCTCGAGGCCAAAGACAGGGAGATCCAGGAGCTTAAACAACAAATCTCAGAAGGACGCCGTGATGCTCTCAGGCAGGAGCGGGAATTGCGGGACAAGGAACGTGAACTTGAAAATCTGAGCGAGAGGCTGGAAAAGGAAAACAGACTCAAAAAGACCGGCGGTGCAGAGCAGGCTCAAAGTCAGGACCGGACCGGGGAGCAGGCCGATGTTGCTCATTTAAAGCGGCGTATTGAGCGTTTGAAAATGGAAATCAAAGAGCAGCAGAATGAGCGCAGCAGGTTGCGCAGCCAGCTTGAGTCCAAGCAGAAGGAAAAGTACAAAACTCAGGATCAGGCCGGGCAGGACAAGGAAAAGTCTGAAGATGTTGAGCAGGAACCGGCCCAGGAAGATGGCCTGGCGGTCAACAAAGTGTTTATTCCTGTATATACCGAACAGTTCAGAAAAAGCTGCGAGAATCTGCCGGCAGGCATTGTAGCCAAAGCCCTGCGGGCCGCAGCAGGATTTGCCTCGCACCACAGGGACACCCTGCGCCAGAGTAAAAGGCTGGAGCGGCTTTCCTCGGTTTACAGGGTGCGCATCGGACTTTATCACCGGCTTATGATCAGGTATGAAAAAGATGAACTTCAAGTGCTGGATCTCATCCACCGGCAGGAGCTGGAAAAATGGATCCGGCAGTATTCCGGGCAGGCAGGATGACATTGGCTTTTTTACCCAGATCAGGTTTGACCGAAAATGGGTAAAAAACGCCCTTTGCTATTAAGGGCAATAGTCATTGTATTTTTTGGTGAGTGACAAATCCATCCTGGCACCTTCCCTAAGAGTGCTTGCAATTTTAAAACCTTCCATGTTACTTAAAACTTCGGGCTGTAGGTTCACTTCCTGCCCAAGGCCTTTTTCCATGCAGTTATGAACAGGTCCCGAACAAATCTAAAGCAGATTGAATGCAGCTGTTGCAGCGTAATGTGCTTGTCCAGCTGAACTAAAAAAATGAATATATTCAAGCTTACCCTCCGCAAAAAATTCCTTCTTGCTCTGGTTGCAGCCTGTCTGGTGGCCCTGGTGCCGACCATCCTCATTGGTTGGCAGGTCTTGGAGAGCGGCAAGAACTATTTCGGGCGGGCCTACACAGAAAACTTTACCCTGCTCAAGGCCTAGGAGATTAAGGAGCCTGTAAGCAAAGAGCTGGCCCTGGCCCAGCGCTTTGCAGACTCAGTCCTGTTGAGGCAGTGGCTGCAGGATCCTCTTTCGGAAAACAAAAGGTCCATCTTTTTTCAGGAAGCACAGGGATACCAGGATGTTTTTCAGGACAGCAGCTATTTTTTAGTCAACCGGGAAACCCTGGCTTACTACTACAACGGTCCCGACAAGGAAAAAAGCCAGGAGCCCCGCTATTATCTGGACCCTGAAAATCCTGACGATTCCTGGTTTTTCAGTGCAATGGAGTTCGGCACCTACAATATCAATGTAAATCCGGATGTGCACCTGGATGAAGTCAAGGTCTGGATAAATGTGCCAGTATGGAATGGTGAACAAAAGATTGGCATGGCCGGCACTGGCCTTGATCTATCCGGCTTTCTCCAGGAGTTCATTGCGGTGGATGAACCCGGGGTAACTCCTGTTATTCTGGACTCGGCAGGTCTTATCCAGGCCCATCCGGACCATAGCCTCATAGCCTATGGTTCAGGTGCAGAGATTGATGCGCAGCTGCGTCCTGAGAGGCATCAGTCTTTTCTACAGAGCCATTTCTCCACACCGGGGTACGTTCAAAGACTGAATCAGGCCATGCAGATGGCCCGGGAAAATCCCGCTCAGGTTCAGACTTTCTGGGCCGACCTGGATGGTAGAAAACAGCTCATATCACTTGCCTGGATTCCTGAATTGAGCTGGCATGTGGTCACTGCCGTGGATCTGCAGTCGGCACAGGTGGTGGAAGGTGCCTGGTTGAGCAAGGCTGTGGCTGTTCTGGCTGTCATGCTGGTGCTTTTGCTTTTTATGTTTGCTTATGGGGTGGAG
>NZ_QYZY01000243.1:0-2130 GCF_003838035.1 Desulfonatronospira sp. MSAO_Bac3
CATGGAAAGTGCGGTGGAGGCTGTCCAGGAAGCAACGGAAATGGCCAAGCAGTCAGGCAGGGCACTGGAAGAGATCGTACAGCTCATAAGTGCTGCTGCCGATGAGGTGCGCTCCATTGCCACGGCTACAGAGCAGCAGTCCACTTCCAGCGAAGAAATAAATGCCAGCCTGGAGGAGATCAGCAGACTCTCCTCAAGCACAGCCGAGGCCATGGAGCATTCGGATCAGGCCATCTCCGAACTGGTCAAACAGGTGAACATGCTCCAGGACTTGGTGAGAGAGCTCAAGGAAGAAAAGTAGTCCCTGGAAATAACCGATGAAAACCAAAAAGCCGGGCAGGTTATCCTGTCCGGCTTTTTTTGCGGCATACCTGCAGTCATGCGCACTTTACCACCTGGTTCAAAAGCAAATACCGGAAAAATATCTTGCCAGTCCGGGGTAAAACTGGCAATTTATATTACCAGATTCTCAATAAATATGCTCGGAGCCTAACAAATGAAACAAGCCCTTCAAGAGATAATACTTGATTTTCAGGAACTCCAGCTGGAGACCGGGACGCCCAGACGACTGAAGCTGACAACCCTTCCAGGCAAGGCCAGTGTATGTATTGGGGTTCGCCGCTGCGGAAAATCTACGTATCTGTTCCAGATCATGGAACAATTGAAAAGAGACGGGGTGCAGGCGGAGAACATTCTTTATCTGAACTTTTTCGATGACAGGCTGCATGCCCTGCAGCACATGGGCCTCGAGGTGATTCTGGAAGCCTATTTCGGGTTATACCCTGAGAAAAAGAACTCCCGGACGGTCTATTGTTTTTTTGATGAAGTTCAGGCGCTACCAGGCTGGGAGCCCTTTGTTGACAGGCTCATGCGTACCGAGAAATGCCAGGTATATTTGACGGGATCTTCCGCCAGGATGCTCTCAAAGGAGATAGCCACGCAGATGCGCGGCCGGGCCATATCCTGGGAGCTTTTCCCTTTTTCTTTCCGGGAATTTCTTGATGCCAAAGGGATAAAAAGCAGCGGACCACACTCGGCCAAGAAGCGCCTGACCATCCGCAAAGCTTTCGAGGACTACTGGGAAACCGGTGGCTTCCCCGAGGTCACTGGACTTGAAAAATACTTGCGCCTCAAAATCCACCAGGAGTACTTCCAGGCAGTTCTCTTCAGGGATGTGGTAGAACGTCACAACATTTCACACCCCAGAGCAGTGACCGATCTGGCCCACCGTCTGATGGATAACATCGCATCCCTTCACACGGTGAACAGACTGACTGGATATCTCAAGTCCCTTGGGCACAAGTCCCCGAAAGCAGCTGTATCAGACTACCTGGAGTGGTTCGAAGATGCATTTTTTTTCTTTTCTGTAAGGATCTTCGACCCTTCTTTAAGCCGAAGCAAAACTAACCCCAGAAAAATATACTGTATCGATCATTCACTTGTCACCTCAGTAGCTTCAGGTATTCTCATCAACTCCGGTCACCTGCTTGAAAACATGATATTTACAGCTCTTCGTCGTCTGACCTCGGATATCTGGTATTATAAAACAGCCAAAGGACTGGAAGTGGATTTTATCATACAACTGCAGGATAGATCCCGCCGTTTGATCCAGGTGTGCGAAACATTGTCCCATAAAGACACGAGGACACGGGAACTACGCGCCCTTGACCAGGCCATGGAGGAACTGGGCCTTGATTCTGGAACACTGGTAACCCGGGACCATGATGAAGACATGGAACTTAATGGAAGGCGAATCGAAATCATTTCCGCCTGGCGTTTTCTGCTGAGCCTTCCAGATGAGTAAGAGGCTTACTGTTTGCCATATCAATGTTTTTTTTGCAGCAACGATAACCCCGCAGAAAAAAGCCGGGCAGGTTCACTGTTAACCTGTCCGGCTTTTTTTGTCACATGCTTTCAACCGCACATCAGGATTCTGCCTGAAGTGCCTGTGTCTCCTCGGAAGTCTTCACTGCGCAGAGCTTGCCGCACATGGAACAGGTCCTCCCGTCTTCTGCTATCTGCATTCTGCTGCGCACCAGGTCCGGATCCAGGGCGCTTTTTATCATGCCCTCCCAGTCCAGGGTCTGGCGGCAGTGAGCCATCTGCCGGTCCTTATCAGCAGCTCCGGGA
>NZ_QYZY01000244.1:0-1812 GCF_003838035.1 Desulfonatronospira sp. MSAO_Bac3
ACACCAATGCTGCGTTTCTGGTGAATCCCGATTTCTACTTTGATCCTGAAGAAGGGCTTTTCAGCGGCTTTCAAAAGAAAAGCGAGACCAATTTCGCAGTATTTGGCTCCTATGACAGGGACTCCTGGAGCTTTCAAAAGGACAATGACGGCATACCCAAAAGGGATACCTCCCTACAGGATCCCAACTGCGTATTCCAGCTGCTCAAGAAACACGTTGAACGATACACCCTGGACCGGGTTTCCGAAACCACTGGTACACCCAGGGACAAGCTGGAAGAGGTTTACAAGGCCTTCGCCGCCACCGGCGCTCCGGACAAATCCGGGACCAACACATACGCCATGGGCTGGACCCAGCATACCATAGCTGTCCAGCTCATCAGATCCATGGCCATGATCCAGCTGCTGCTGGGCAACGTGGGCAATGCCGGCGGCGGAGTCAACGCCCTGCGCGGAGAATCCAACGTCCAGGGATCAACCGACAGCGCCCTGCTCTATCATATCATCCCGGCCTACAATCCAACCCCCAGGGCTTCCTGGCCCACTCTGGAGGATTACAACAAGGCCAACACCCCGGTCAGCCATGATCCCAAGAGTGCCAACTGGTGGCAAAACCGGCCCAAGTACATAGCCAGCCTTTTAAAGGCCATGTATCCGGACAAGGAACCGTCTGAGAGCTATAACTACATGCCCAGGCTGGACGCAGGACAGGACTGCTCCTGGCTGGTCATGTTCGACCATATGCACCAGGGCAAGTTCAAGGGGTTGTTCGCCTGGGGCATGAACCCGGCCGTGAGCGGAGCTGATACCAACAAGACCAGGGAGGCCCTGAGCAAACTGGACTGGCTGGTCAACGTAAACATCTTCCACAACGAGACGGGTTCCTTCTGGCATGGTCCGGGCATGGACCCAGGCAGGATAAAGACCGAGGTCTTCATGCTCCCGGCAGCGGTATTCTACGAGAAAGAAGGCTCAATTACCAATTCCGGGCGCTGGGCCCAGTGGCGTTATGAAGGCCCCAAACCCCTGGGGGGCAGTAAGCGCGATGGGGACATGATGGTCATGCTGGCCAGAAGGCTCAAAGCCCTTTACCAGGAGGAAGGCGGAGAATTCCCGGAACCCATTGCCAATTTTAACCTGGACAATATAGTCACTGACGGTAAATTTGATGTAGAAAAAATGGCCAGGCTGCACAATGGCTACTTCCTCAGGGATAAGACCATCGATGGCACCACCTATAAAGCCGGCACCCAGGTGCCGAGCTTTGCTCTGCTCCAGGACGACGGATCCACTGCCTGCGGCAACTGGCTGTACTGCGGTTCCTTCACCGAGGATGGCAATTTGATGGCCCGCCGGGACAAGACCCAGACGGACATGCAGGCCAATATCGCTCTATTCCCCAACTGGTCCTGGGCCTGGCCGGTGAACAGGCGCGTGCTGTACAACCGGGCCTCTGTGGACAAGAACGGCCGGCCATACGCTCCGGACAAGGCGGTCATCAAGTGGCAGGACAACCAATGGGTGGGTGACGTACCCGACGGCGGCTGGGGACCCAGCGAGAAACACCCGTTCATAATGACCACAGAAGGCTATGGCCGCCTCTTTGGGCCGGGCCTGGTGGACGGACCATTTCCGGAACACTATGAACCCCTGGAATGTCCTTTTGAAGAGCAGCCTTTTTCAAAACAGCTGCATAACCCCGTGGCCCTGCATTTCGAAGGTGAAAAACGGGCCGTGTGCGATCCGCGCTACCCCTTTGTGGGCACTACCTACAGGGTGACCGAGCACTGGCAGTCCGGGGTCATGACCCGCT
>NZ_QYZY01000245.1:0-9743 GCF_003838035.1 Desulfonatronospira sp. MSAO_Bac3
GTTTAAAATCATTTTATAGCAATCCAGGATAAGAAGCTTCCAAAATCAGAATAAAGCCATGAGCAAACTGTATGACGTCATAATTATCGGCTGCGGCCCCGCTGGAGCCACTGCTGCGCTGTTGCTGGCCGCAAAGGGAATGGATGTCGCCGTCCTGGACAAGAAATCCTTTCCCAGGTTCAAGCTCTGCGCCGGCATGCTCACCCAAAAGACCCTTGACCAGTGCAGCTTATTTTATCCTGAACTTGCTCATGAGCTTAAAAAGAGGGATATCATAAGACATGTTTCCAGTCAGTATGCCATAAGTACTGGGAAAAAACGCTTATACACAGGCAGTTCTAAGTATTCCTACGTCCTGGTGGACAGGGAAAGCTATGACCAGCTGTGGCATGAAAAGGTCAGGGAAACAGGGGCTTCTGTATACAGGGAACAGATCGTCCGGGTGGACATTCCTGAATCCCGGGTTACTGCCAAAAACGGCAGGGTGTTCAGGGGACGTTTCATCCTGGGTGCGGACGGCGGATCCAGCCGGGTGCGCAAGACCCTGGCCCTGGAAAAGGTGGTCCGTCCTCCCTGGAGCAAAGGCTCAGCCCTGGCCTTAGAGACTTTTGTATCCAGGCAACAGGCAGGCTTTCCCGATTTTCCGGAGCTTTTTACAGGCATTGTCCCGGATGGCTATGCCTGGTCCTTTCCCGGGGCCTCAAGGCAGAGATTGGGCATCTGCTCGGCTGTGGTCAAGGACGGCCGCGAGCTCAGAAAGATTATGCTGGATCTGCTTGCCGGGCAAGGAGTTCATCTGGATGAAAAGGAAATCAGGGGGCATGTCCTGCCTTACGGGGACTATGAAAAGACCCCTGGATTTCAGAATATTCTGCTCCTGGGAGATGCAGCCGGAATGGCTGATCCCCTCCTGGGGGAAGGGATTTACTATGCACACGCCACAGGCGGGCTGGCAGCCAGGGCCGTTGAGGAGTGCTGGTCCAGGAATGACAGGACTGCGGATGTGTATTCCAGCCTGCTGTCGGATATAATCAGGGATATGCGTATTAAATGGTTCATGCGCAAGGCCGGTCTGGGGCTGCTGCCCCTGCTGCAGTTACGCTCCCTGCGTCCCTGCCTTGATTTTATCCTGCCCCGCCTGGAGCACATGATACATAAAAGGTAAAACCTCTTACTCCTCGTTTCTCTGATGACAGCCCAGGCTCTGCTTGTTGCGCAGGGCCGCGGTGGTTATGAGATAAGCTGAGTAACACCCGTGGAAAAGCTCCACCAGGGGCTGTGAAATTGGTGTTTCCCTGTAGAAATCGTGCAGTCTCTTGTTCAGGTTGCGCATGTCCTCAAAGCCTCGCTGCAGCCTGGGCCTGGTCCTGTTTATTCCCACATAATTCCACATGGTATTCTTGATGGTGGCCCAGTCCTGGGCAATGAGTACCGGATCTTCGTTCTGCTTGTTGCCCAGAAACTTCCAGTCCGGCACAGAGGCCTTTGTTTTCTGGCTTAGCCTGGATCTTGCGCCATGCCTGGAGGCTATGGTTTCGGCGATGGTCTGACCCCAGAGCAGGGCTTCCAGAAGGGAGGTGCTGGCCAGGCGATTGGCACCGTGTACCCCGGTACAGGCGCATTCGCCGGCGGCAAAAAGCCTTTCTATGGTTGTTCTTCCTGTTGTGTCCACCAGGATTCCCCCGCAGAAATAATGGGCCGCTGGCACCACAGGGATAAGCTGATCGCGTATGTCTATGCCCAGTTCCAGGCATTTCTTGTGAATGGTGGGAAATCTCTTGTCCGGGTTCTGAATGTGCGTTGCAGCATCCAGGAAGACCATATCCTCGTGTGTGGCGAGCATTTCATCCACAATGGCCCTGGTTACGATATCCCTGGGAGCCAGGTCTTTTCGGGAATCGTACTTGTGCATAAAGGGTTCTCCGCGGGCATTGACCAGGAATGCACCCTCGCCTCGCAGGGCTTCTGTAATGAGAAATTTGCGAGGTCCGCGGTGAAAAAGGGCAGTGGGGTGGAACTGGATGAACTCCAGGTTCATCATTCTGGCCCCGGCCCGGTGGCCCATGGATACGGCTGAACCCAGGGAAAGCCTGCAGTTGGTGGTATTGAGATAGATCTGGCCCATACCTCCGGAGGCCAGAATGGTGTAGTCCGCCAGGACCTTGAGAACATTGCCGGTGGCCTGCTCCAGGACATAAGCCCCCATGCACCGGTTGTTCAGATGGTACCTGATTTCCTTGCGGGTGCAGTGGTGATGAGTGGTGAGCAGGTCAACTGCGGTATGACCGGTAAGCACCTTTATATTGGGCTCCTTTTTTACGGCCTTGACATAGGCGTCCATTATGGCCCGGCCGGTATAGTCGGCGCAGTGAAGGACCCTGGCCAGGCTGTGCCCTCCTTCACGGGTAAGATGAAAAGAACCGTTCAGGCTGTCAAAGGGCACCTGCAGGTCCTCGATGAGAATTTTTTGCACCACTTCCGGGCCTCTAAGACACAGGTAGCGGACCGCCTGGAGGTGATTGTAATTCCATCCAGCCGTAAGAATGTCGTTTTCCATGAGGTCAGGGGTGTCTTCAGGGGCCTTGTAGACTATCCCTCCCTGGGCCAGTGCAGAGTTGCCGTCATCCATGGATAAGCCGGAGCAGACCAGCAGGACATCCCGCCCTTTGCGTGCCAGGTGAAGGGCTGCAGTGCATCCGGCTATACCGGAACCGATGATCAGTACCCGGGTTTCCAGAGTGGTATCCGACATATAATCAGTCCTTGTTTATCTGTTTGTAAGGGGAGATATGCTGCATGATCAATCAGATTTCCATATTCATGCTGAAATCCGCGGCAACGGCCGAGTGGGTCAGGGCGCCCACGGATATGTATGTTGGGCCAAGAAGGGCCAGATCCCGTATATTGTCCAGGTTTACGCCTCCGCTGATCTCGCTTTCCACCCCGGCCTGCCTGGTTATTTTAAGTGAGAATCTTATTTCATCCATACCCATGTTGTCCAGCATGATTCTATCTGATCCAGCCCTGACCGCCTCGCGCACGTCATCCACACTGCGGCATTCCACTTCTACAGGCGGACAAGGCTGGTAAGTATTGCGGAGTATCTGCACAGCCTTTTCTATGCTCCCGGCCTGGTCGATATGGTTGTCCTTGAGCATGAGCATTTCTTCCAGGTCCATGCGATGGTTCATGCCTCCGCCCAGGCGTACGGCGTACTTTTCCAGGTAGCGATGCCCGGGGGTGGTTTTCCTGGTATCCAGGAGTTTGACATCAGTATCTTCGATTTTCTGGATATAGGCCCGGGTAAGGTTGGCGATCCCCGAAAGTCTGGCCATGAAGTTCAGAATTATTCTCTCAGCCCGAAGGATTTTGCATGTGCCGCCCCTGATGTTCACCACCGGGGTGTTCGGGTCCACAAGGTCTCCTTCCTGGACCATAAATTCCGGCCGGCTTTCACCGGCTATTTTGTTCAGTATGATCTGGACCAGGGGGAGTCCTGCAACCAGGGTCTTCTGTCTGGCCTTGATGACAGCCAGGCATTTGTCTTCTGGACTGAATACGGCCATGGAGGTCAGATCCTGTCCATCTTCCTGAAGGGCGAGTCTGATCAGGGCCTCCAGGTGATCCATGATCCCGGCGTGAAAAAAGTTTTCAAAGTCGTTTTGTTTTTTCATAAGTGCCTGCCCCTATATCTGCCCACGGCAATAGTTGACAATATCCGGTTGATAACCCCGTAACTTCTATGCATGCCGGGCGGGTATGTAAAGCTTGTAAAAAAAATAACTCGAGGTTACAAAGTCTTCATTCTTCGTTTCCGGACAGGTCGGTTGCCCGTTCAACTGTTTGCACAAGAGGAGGTTGTCAGGATGTCATTGAGAGACAGCAGCCCTGGGAGGCTGTACTATCGAGGACTGGAAAATGCTGTCTTGCCTTTTATAAAAAACAGAGGCTTCACCCCCAACAGGGTTACCTTTGCCGGGCTGGTATTTGCCATTATGGTACCCTTGGGATTTTCAGCACATGCTTTCTGGGGGCTTTTGCTCATAGCCCTGGCGGGCATAGCTGACAGCGCCGACGGCCTGCTGGCCAGGGACAGCGGGCCAAAGAGTTCCTTCGGGGTATTTCTGGATTCAACCCTGGACCGCATCAGAGACACTTTTTTTCTCATGGGGTTCTGGGTGCTTTTCTGGCTGGACGGACGCTGGATACTGGAAGCCACCATTTTGTTTTTCCTGGCTCTGCTGAGCATGTACCTCATAAGCTATATAAAGGCCGGGGCTGAAGCCGCAGGCCTGGACTGCGACACAGGGCTCATGACCAGGTCTGTCAGGGTGGTGTATATGCTGGTCTGGGCTTTTTTGCTGGTGGTTGTGCCGGGTACGGCAGAGGCCCTGCTCTGGATCGGAATCAGCGTTTTTCTGCTGGCATGCGCTTTTACTGTCGGACAGAGAATCGTGCATGTACGCAATCAGTACAGTTTTATGATTTAGCATGAGGCATGAAATTGAGGGATTCAGGGATTGAGGTATTGAGGGATTCAGGAATAGCAGGGGAGTTTGGAGTTTCCGTTTGGCCGGAGTTAGGGCATGGAGCATGGGGCATAGGGCCCCGGTGAAATTCGCTGCGCTGATACTTCGTATATTTCACGGGGTAAACATGGGGGAAGAGGGGATAAGAGCAGACACAAGGTGTGCTCAATAATTTTTTAATTTTTTAACAGATGTCGTAGAGGTATATCAGATGTCCAATATGTTTGGTCCCAATGATCCCAGGTGGCAGGGTCCACAGTTCAGGCTGGAAGACCTGGATTTTTCCAGGATCTACAAGCTGGCCAAAGTGGGTCTGGCTGTGGTGGCCTTTATTCTTGTCCTGTCCGGGATCGGCTGGGCCCAGTCCTTTTACACCGACTGGCTGTGGTTCAGCAGCCTGGGTTATCAGCAGATAATTCTCAAAATTCTGTATACCAGCGTGGGCATGTTTTTTCTGGGGGCGGCGGTTTTTCTGGCTCTGGCCCTGCCCAATATCTACCTGGCCCACAAAAATATCACCAGCCTGCGCCTTATAAACCAGAATGTTCCCATGCAGCTTTATTACAAAGCCCGTACCGTGGTTTTCTGGGGGGCTTTCTGCGCAGCCGGTCTGGGGGCGGTTGTCCTGGCCAGGTCCTTTGCCTCGCAATGGGAAAAGGCGCTTTTGTTTATGCATCAGTTGCCCTTTGAAGAGTCAGATCCCATTTTCGGCAACGACCTGGGCTTTTATGTCTTTTCCATGCCCATGCTGGACTTTGTCCGTTCCTGGCTGCTGGTGGCAGTGATATTTGTGCTGATAATCGTTGCGGCATACTATTTCCTGAACAGCCTTCTGCGCGGAGAACAGTTCAGCTTCACCGGCAGGGTCAGGACCCACCTGGCCCTTCTCGGAGCAGGAGTTCTTCTGATCATGGCTCTGGGACACTGGCTGGGCCGCTATGACCTGCTCAATTCAACCATGGGTGCAGTCTACGGCATAGGGTTTACCGAAGACAAGGTGCTGCGCCCGGGACTGGCGATTATGACTTTTGTGGCCCTGGCTGCAGCCGGAGTATTGGCTGCAGCACCCTTCTACCGGGGCAGGCAGCTCATGGTTGTGGCCCTGGCAGCCTGGTTCGGCCTGAATATAGTGCTGGTGCATCTGGCTCCCGGACTGGTGCAGCGGTTTATGGTGGAACCTAGTGAACTGGCCCGGGAACGCGATTACCTGGAGCACAATATTAATTTTACCAGACAGGCCTATGGTCTGGACAATATTGCTTCCCAGCGCCATCCTGCCAGAGGTGAAATGGATCGTCAGACCATAGAGGACAACGAAGGCACGGTGCGCAATGTCCGTCTGTGGGACGAGGGGCCGCTTCTGCAGAGTTATAACCAGATCCAGTTTTTCCGGCTTTACTATGATTTTCTGCAGGTGCACACCGATCGCTACAATGTTGATGACGAGCTGCGGCAGGTCATGCTGGCCACCAGGGAGCTGTCCGCGGACAAGCTGCCCAGTGAAGCCCAGCGCTGGGTCAACCGCAGGCTGCAGTTCACCCACGGCTACGGCGTGGCCATGACCCCGGTGACTGAAGTGGAGTCCGGAGGGCGTCCCGGGTTTTTTATCCGGGATGTACCACCCACCGGCAAGGTAAACCTTGACAGGCCTGAAATATACTATGGACTCAAGAGCCTGGACTACCTTATAGTTCGCAGCCGCATGCAGGAGTTCAACTATCCCGGCCCTGAAGGCCCGGTATACACCCATTACGAGGGAGAAGGCGGGGTAAAGCTGGATTCGTTTTTCCGCCGGCTCATGTATGCCTGGAAATTCAGCGATATCAATATCCTGATATCCAACGAGGTGACCCGGGAAAGCCTTATCCAGTACCGGCGAACCATTCCGGAGCGTTTTTCCGTGCTGACTCCTTTCCTGCAAAGAGACCGTGAAGCCTACAGCGTTGTGGCCGATGGCAAGGTCTACTGGATTCAGGATGCTTATACCGTTACCTCCAGGTATCCCTACTCAGCCCCATGGCAGAGAGCTTTCAACTACATGCGCAACAGCGTCAAGACTGTGGCTGATGCCTATCACGGTCACATGGATTACTACATATCAGACCCGGACGATCCAGTGGTGCGGACCTATGATGCTGTTTTTCCGGATCTTTTCAAGCCCCTGGAGGAAATGCCGGAGTATTTGAGAGATCATGTCCGCTATCCTCTGGACCTGTTTACAGTTCAGAGTCAGAAACTTCTGGAATACCATATGCAGGATCCGGTGGTCTTTTACAACAAGGAGGATCAGTGGTCAGTGCCGGTCCAGCATTCTTTCGGACAAACCGAGGTTTTGCAGCCATATTATATTGTTGCCAGGCTTCCAGGGGAAGAAAAAGAAGAGTTTCTGCTTATACAGCCCTTTACCCCTGTGGACAGGCACAATCTGGTGGGCTGGCTGGCCGCCAGAAGCGATGGTGAAAACCTGGGGGAAATGGTGCTGTACAACTTTCCATCTGGAAGACACGTGGACGGGCCGAACCAAGTGGAGGCCCGAATAGACAACGATGCCATCATTTCGGAGCAGTTCACCCTCTGGGGGCAGGTGGGTTCAGAGGTCTCCAGGGGCATCCTGCTGGTCATACCTGTAGGAGATTCCCTGCTTTATGCCGAACCGGTGTTCTTGAAGCCCGATACCCTGGATTTTCCGGAGCTTCGAAGGATAATCCTGGCTGATTCGGAGCAGGTGGTCATGCACCAGATTCTGGACGACTCCATTGACGCTTTGGTGGGGGAATTGCCTGCAGTGGCCCCGGTGGTGGAGACCGACGAGGAACTGCCTGTACGCGAAGACCGCGAAGACAGGGTCCTGCCCGAGTTCCGCGAAGGCCTGCGCGAGGCTGTGGACAGCCTGCAGGAAGTCCTGGACGGCCTGAAGGAGATGCTCAGGTAACGCTTCTGTCCACTAAAACACCCTGGTAAAGATCCAGGTGCCGGCCACAAAGGTGCCCAGAACGCTGCCCTGGTTGGCCAGGACCACCACCAGGAGGATCCTGCATACCGGGTTCATCCAAAAGGCCTTGATAGAAGTAAAGGCCTTGGGCAGGTGTTCCAGGTCCGAGACCAGCGGTTTTTTGACCCAGGCCTGCACCAGGCCGGCTATCCACCCGGCGGCCATGGTGGGGTTGAGGCTGGTCAGGGGTGCGGCCACAAATGCGGCCATAATGGTGTAGGGATGAGCCAGGGCCAGGCTTACAGCTAAGGCGGAGCACAGTCCGTTGACCAGGATCCAGATATATATGGATTGCACGGAATGTTGCGCCCCCTGGGTCACAAAACCAAGCACCAGCAGGCCGATAATGACTAAGGGGATGCCCCACTTGATGATGGTCGGCCAGACAGCCTTCCCGGGCATTTCAGTCAGTGGGCCGATGTCGATATCCTGGTCCAGGTAGGTGGTTATGCCGGGAATATGCCCCGCACCGACTATCACCAGGATGGTTTTTCCGGGGCTTTCGGCGATCTTGTGGGCCAGGTACTGATCACGTTCGTCAATGAGTGATTTCTGAATCTGGGGGAAGGATCTGGAAAACTCATCCATGACCACCTGGAGCTGGTCCTTTTTTTTGAGTTTTTCAATGTCTTCTTTTTTGATGTCCCCGGGAAAGACCATTCCCGCAAGAAGCTGCATCAAGAGCTTGAATTTGCCCCACATGGACAAAGAACCCCAGACCCTTTTCAGGGTTATGTTCACATCCCTGTCCGCCAGTACGAGATCCGCCCCGGTGCGTTCAGCCTGCCTTACACCTTCGAGCATTTCCGCGCCGGGCTTGACCCCGAGCTTTTGGCCGATTTTGCGGTAAAAAGCGCTGAGCCCCAGTTGGGCCAGCAGGAAAAGGGCCTTGTTTTCCTTGATAACCTGGTAGATGTCCGTGTTTTTCCATACATCGGGGTGCACCAGGGTCTGATACCTGGAAGGACAGAGTTCAACGCAGATGGTGTCCGGACGTATCTGCTCTACAGCCTGTTGAACATCATCAACGCTCTGCTGGGAAACGTGGGCTGTGCCCAGCAGGTATACGGTTTTTTCGCCTGCCTGGATCTGTTGCAGATTTTCCAGGTTGCCCGGGTTTTGCTGACTCATTTCTTGTGAATGCTCCTGATGGGTGTATTATGTTGACAAGAGGCCCGCAGCCTGCTTGAGGGCCTTGCGTTTTTTCTGTATCCGGTTGTTTCGGGCCGCCCCGTGGATCAAAGATGATATCATAAGTCTAACCTGTAGATGATGCAAGTGACGAGAATGCGTGTTTTACAAAACAATGCCCGCAGGGAAATAAACCCTGATCCTGCAGCAACCCTGTCCCGCAACCTTTTTCAGCACGGGTTTCTGGCCGGGGTGCCACTTTGTTCGGGCCTTGGCCTGTGCGGCGGGTGCAGGGTGCTTTTTCACAGCGGCGCGCCTGAGCCTTCGGACAAAGATTATGATTTTTTCAGCCCCGAAGAACTGTCCCGGGGGTATCGCCTGGCTTGCGCCCATTTTCCGGATGCGGACATGGTCCTTGAAATCCCCAGGCAGCAAAAGCCGGAAAAATCCGAGTGGCAGAGCCGTGCCGCTCCTGTTGCAGCCGGGGTGGACCTGGGCACTACCAGCATTAAATGGGGGTTTGCCCATGACCGAGGCGGGCCAAGCACAGGTACTGTATTAAATCCCCAGATGGGAGCAGGCAGCGAAGTCATGTCCAGGCTGGCTTATGCCCGGGAAAGCCGGGAACACTTCCAGCAACTTCAGGACCTTCTGCTGCAAGAGCTCCAAAGAATTCTCGAGCTTTCTCCTGAGAGCATCCCGGCCTGCATTACCGGCAATCCGGCCATGATTCATCTGCTGCTGGGCCTGGATATTGCCGGGCTGGCCGGTCATCCATACCACCTGGGCGGCCCGGCCGGAGACTTTTTTGCCCTGCCGGGAATCAGGCAGAGGGTTTTTATTCCACCTCTTATCTCGCCCTTTGTGGGAGCAGATATATCCAGCGGCCTTACCTGCCTTATTCTGCAGGAAAAGGCAACTTTTCCTTTTTTGTTTTTTGATCTGGGCACCAATGGTGAAATGGTACTGGGGCTTGGCCCGGGCGAGTATTTCTGCACCAGTGTGGCCCTGGGCCCGGCCCTGGAAGGGGTGGGGCTCAGATTCGGCAGTGCCTTCGGTGACGGTGTAGCCTCGGGATTTGATTTTACCCA
>NZ_QYZY01000246.1:0-13385 GCF_003838035.1 Desulfonatronospira sp. MSAO_Bac3
ATTCATTAGAGTTTCTTCAGGCCTTGTGTGCGCAGGTAGCAAATAGTTTAAAGGATATGTGCGGGGGCATTGCCCACATGGCAGACAGGCAAATTGGCATATCTCCCCCCTGAAGAGTTACTGTTGACTTGTGTATGTCTACAGGGCTAAGTTAAAGTCTATGTAATGATTTACAATCAACCATGATAACACTTTTGCCAGAACAAGAGTGAACCCAAGGCGTGCTGAACAGTTACGCCAGTTTTTTTAAACCTGCAAAACCACCCGGACTGCTGCATGGAATTTGAAAGTTTTTTTCCTGTCCTGGCCCTGATAGTGGGGCTTTGCCTGGGCAGCTTCTACAACGTCTGCATCCACCGTTATGTTACCGGCCAGTCCATAGTCCTGCCGGGATCTCACTGCCCGGGATGCGGGCACATCCTGTCCTGGTGGGAAAACATTCCCCTGATCAGTTACGTGCTGCTGCTGGGCAGATGCCGCTCATGCAGACAGGGCATAAGTCCGGTCTACCCTGTCGTGGAAAGCCTGTCGGGAATACTGGCCCTCTTTCTGGCTCTCAAATTCGGCTTCGGCCTGGAGTGGCTGGCTTACATGCTTTTTTTCGGCCTGCTTATTGTGGCTTCCTTTATTGACCTGAAAATATACATACTGCCCGATATCATCACCCTGCCCGGGGCTTTGCTGGCCTTTGGCGCGTCATTTATCCTGCCTGTCTTCTGGCTGGACGCACTGCTGGGGGCGCTTCTGGGCGCGGGACTGTTCTGGAGCCTGCAATGGGCCTACAGGACATTCAAAAAAGTCGAAGGCCTGGGTACCGGAGACATAAAACTCATGCTTATGCTGGGGGCCTTAGTGGGCTGGCAGGGGCTTCCAA
The DNA here is from genome assembly GCF_003838035.1 of Desulfonatronospira sp. MSAO_Bac3. Taxonomy (NCBI): domain Bacteria; kingdom Pseudomonadati; phylum Thermodesulfobacteriota; class Desulfovibrionia; order Desulfovibrionales; family Desulfonatronovibrionaceae; genus Desulfonatronospira; species Desulfonatronospira sp. MSAO_Bac3. The sequence goes on from NZ_QYZY01000246.1 coordinate 875, forward strand.
TCCAGATATTCGCCGCAGCCCTGACCGGACTGGCAGCTTCACTTATATACATGAAAAAGACCCCCGGAGGAGGAATGCAGACCCCCATTCCCTTCGGCCCCTTTCTGGCCCTGGGAGCAGTGATATATATCCTGGCCGGCGAAAATATATGGACCTGGTATCTGGGTGGTTGATAAAGCGCTTTTGGCATTGCCTTTTCAAGACGAAAGAATTATCTCTTGTGCCTGAAACAACAACAAAATCACTGGAGAAAACATGTTCACACAGCCGGAAAAGTCACTGAAAATCTACAAAAAACGCAAAAAACCCCTGGAACAGAAATCATTTCTCCCTAAAGAACTTACCCAGCTTGTAGACTTTATCATAAAAAATCAGCTGGAAGCCGCGGAAAAGGCTTCTCCGGAAAACAATCCCCACACATCGCTTGCATCAAGCCATGAAGTACTCAGCGGCAAGCCGCTTCTACCCAGGGAGGAGTTCCCCCTGGACTTCAAGACGTCCAGAGAACTGGCCCTGAAAATCCTCAAGTTCATGGCTGATTCCAACGAACACCTGGTCCAGTCAATGGAGGTCATCCAGAAAGAGATGGACAGCGACCCGGAATTTCTGGACATGGCCATGAAAAAATACCTTGAAGGCGACGACGACTTCTTTCGCTCCTTTGGAGAAAAAACGCCTTCAGCACCCAGGAGTCTGAACTTCCTGGTCCAGTCCGCGGCCGCCCCTTCCCTGGCGAAAACCGCCGACTCCTTAAGCCTGGCCCTGCCCGCCCAGCAGACTTTTCAGTCAGGGCACTGTCCCGTATGCGGCAGCCTGCCCTATATAGCAGAGTTAAGAGAAAAACAGGGATTTCGCTACCTGCACTGCAGTTTCTGCCACACCGCATACCGTTTCAAAAGAATGGCCTGCCCGTATTGCGCCGTGGAAAAAAGCGACTCCTTTGAATACTTTCATACCAGGGAAATTCCCGGGTTCAGGGTGGATCTCTGCACATCCTGCAATATGTACATTAAGACAATGGACTTCAGGGAAATGGACAAAAAGGCACTGCCCCCGCTGGACGACCTGGAATCACTGCCCCTGGACATCAAGGCCAAGGAAGAGGGATATATCCGCCCCACCCTGTCAGCCTGGGGCTTCTAAGATTTTTGCCTTTTAAAGCGAATGACTGCTCAAGACTTAAGCGCGGTCATCCTTGCAGGCGGAAAAAGCACCCGCCTGGGCAGGGATAAGACCCGGGTCAGGATACAGGGGCAGACCCTGGTCCAGCGCATGGTCTCCCTGGCCCGCAGGTTCTGCCGGAGCACCTGGGTGGTGGGACAGCACCCGCAGCAGGTCGACGCACCCTGGATGCTTGATGAAATTCCGGGCATAGGCCCCATGGGAGGGATAATCACAGCCCTTAAAAGGCTCAGCTCTCCCTGCCTTGTCCTGGCCTGTGACCTGCCTGCCATGCATGAGGACTTGCTTGCCAGGCTTATTGCACACAGAAGCTCCTCTCCCGGCAGACAGTGCATGACCACTTTTATGCAGGAGCAAACCGGTTACATCGAATCCCTGGTGGCCGTTTACGAAACCCGCTGCCTGGACCTGCTCCTTGCCTCTTATGAGAAGGGATGCTACAGGTTGAGCACAGCCGTGCCTCCGGAATACCGCCTGCATATCCCTTACGGGATCCAGGAGGAGCACTTTTTCTTCAATGTAAACTACCCCGGGGACCTGGAAAAGATTCTTTCTGAAGTCAATCCAGGCACTCTGACAGGGTAAAGTGTATGTCATTTATTCAAGCCGCAGGAATTATGGGGGCTGTCTATCTCCTTCTTGCCGGACAACCTGCCTGGGCCGGACAGGGGACAATCTACTACTACCAGGATGAATCCGGTACGCACCATTTCACAGACCTGCCCACTTCGCAGAAATACCGGCCCTTTGCCTTTTTCGGTCGCACCCAGGAGAAGACGCCCGGACAACTGGAGCAAAGCATAGTGACCTACAGCAGGCGTTACCAGGTGGATCCCGATCTTATCCGGGCCATGATCCAGGTGGAGTCCAATTTCGACGCCCGGGCGGTATCTCTGGCCGGAGCCCAGGGTCTGATGCAGATCATGCCCGAGACGCAAAAAGACCTGGGCCTGAAAGACCCCTTTGACGCAGATTCCAATGTGGAGGCCGGCGTCAGGTACTACAGATGGCTTTTAAACCGCTTTCAGGACACCGAGCTTGCCCTGGCTGCATACAATGCCGGCCCGTCCAGGGTGGAAAAATATGGTGGCATCCCTCCTTTTGAGGAAACCGTAAACTATGTTGACAGGGTCCTGGACATTTACAACAACTCCAAACAGGTCCGGTGAAAACCATGTTCAATCTGCCCAACAGCCTGACATTCGCCCGAATTGCCACTGTTCCCATTATAGTAATCCTTCTCTATTTTCCTTCCAGGACTACTGCGGCGGCAGCCATGCTCATCTTTATCATAGCTTCCCTGACCGACCTCTTTGACGGTCTTCTGGCCAGGCGATACAACCAGGTAACCAAAATGGGCAAGTTCCTGGACCCCCTGGCAGACAAAATCCTCATTACAGCAGTACTCATAATGCTGGTGCACAACAGCTGGCTGCATGCCTGGATTGCCATAGTGATAATCACCAGGGAGATAACCGTCACCGGATTAAGAGCCATTGCTGCGGAGCAAAGCATTGTCATATCCGCTGACAGGTACGGCAAACTGAAAACCATTTTCCAGGTTGTAGCCCTTTGTCCTCTGATGCTTCATTACCCCTGGTGGGGTTTTGATCCCACCCTGCTGGGACAGATCCTGATTCACATCGCCATGATCCTGGCGGTTGTTTCCGGGATCAATTATCTGAGGGTGTTTTACGTGCAGGCCTTTCGGTAACCAGAAGTCAGAGGTCAGAAGTCAGGGGTCAGAAGGCAGGAACCAGAAGTCAGAAATAAGAAATAAGAGGACAGAGGTCAGAAGGCAGGGGACAAAAACGTTCAAGATACCAAGGGAGATGACACATGGCTCAGATAGATGCTTTTTTCAAGATGATGCATGAACTTGGGGCTTCGGACCTGCATCTTTCCACGGGTTCTCAGCCCATCATCCGCCTGCACGGCGAACTGCAGCGCATCAAGTACAAGGCCCTGGAAAACGAAGAACTGAAAAAAATGCTCTATGAAATCACCCCGGAAAACAAGGTCAAGGTCTTCGAGGAAACCGGGGATGTGGACTTTTCCTATGAAGTGCCCAACGTGGCCAGATACAGGGTCAATTTCTTCTGGCAGCGACTGGGCGTAGCTGCAGTCTTCCGGGAGATTCCCCAGAAAATCCTGTCCATTGAGGATCTCGGCCTGCCCGGGATCATGAAGCGCCTGGCCATGCTGCCCAAGGGGCTGGTCCTGGTCACCGGACCCACTGGAAGCGGAAAATCCACCACTCTGGCCGCATGCATCGATTACGCCAACAAGACCCGCAAGGATCATATCCTGACCATTGAAGATCCCATAGAATTTGTGCACCAGCCAGAAAACTGCCTGATAAACCAGCGCGAGGTGGGCCGGGATACCCAGAGCTTCAAATCCGCCCTTCGCGGAGCCCTGCGCGAAGACCCGGACATCATCCTGGTAGGGGAACTGCGGGACCTGGAAACCATTGAACTGGCCCTGGAAGCCTCGGAGACAGGCCACCTGGTATTCGGCACCCTGCATACTATTTCCGCTTCCAAGACCATTGACCGCATTATCGAGGTCTTTCCCGGTGAAATGCAGGGGCAGATACGATCCAGCCTGTCCGAATCCCTGCGGGCCATCATCGCCCAGAGCCTGTTCAAGCGCATAGACAAGCCCGGAAGGGTGGCCGCCCTGGAAATTCTCATCGCCACCCCTGCAGTTAGAAACCTCATACGGGAAAACAAAAACTTCCAGATAAATTCCGTCATTGAAACCGGAAAAAAATTCGGCATGCAGACTCTGGACGAATCCATCATGAAACACCTGCAGCAAAGCCGCATCGACCCTGAAGACGCCTACAACAAGGCCGTTAACAAGGCCAAGTTTAAAGATTATCTCAAAGACACCCCCCAGGACTTTACAGAGGTGTAACTATGCTCAAATCGCAGCTGAATCACATCATTGGACAGATACTCTCAAAGCACCCGGACCTGTCGGATATCATCCTCACCGCGGGCAAGCCCATCCAGGTAGAGGTCCACGGGCAGCTGGCCGATGCCCGCATCAGCCCGGATATGGGCAACCTGGTTCCCTTCCAGGTGGAAGCCATGGCTATGGCCATGATGGGAAGCGATCTAAGACTTTACCGGGACCAGGCCCGCACAGGCTCCTGTGATCTGTCCTACGAACTGCCCGGGCAGTCCAGGTTCAGGGTCAACGTGTTCGGGCAGAAGGGTTCTCTGGCCGTGGTCATGCGCAAGCTTGCCATGCATGTCCCCAGCCTGGAGGATCTGGCCCTGCCGCAAATATTTCAGGATATGGCCAGGGAAAAATACGGACTGATCCTGGTCACCGGAGGCACCGGAACCGGTAAATCCACCTCCCTTGCGGCCCTCATCAACGAAATAAACTCCAGGGAAAGCAAGCACATCGTCACCCTGGAAGACCCGGTGGAATTTACCCATCCCCACAAAAAAGGGGTAATCAATCAAAGGGAAATGGGCAGGGACTTCGACAGCTTCGCCTCGGGCCTGCGGGCTGCTCTGCGCCAGGCTCCCAAAGTAATCCTGGTGGGGGAAATAAGAGACCGGGAAACAGTGGGCATTGCCCTGGAAGCAGCCGAAACAGGCCACCTGGTCCTGGGCACCCTGCATACCAGCGATGCCGGCCAGACCGTCAACCGCATCATAGCCATGTTTGAATTAAGCGAAGAACAGCTCATCCGCTCCAGGCTGGCGGACAGCCTTAAATACGTGGTCTCCCAGAGGCTTCTGCCCAGGACTGACGGCGGACGCGTGGCCGCCTTCGAGATCCTGAGCTCCAACCTGCGCATACGCGACGTAATCATGAACGGGGAAACCGAGGAAAAGACCTTTTACAATGTTATTTCCGCAGGAGAGACTTACGGCATGGCCACGTTTGACCAGTACCTCATGCGGCTTTACAAGGAAGGTATAATAGCCGAAGAGACGGCCATGTTAAGCGCCTCGGACAAGTCCCGTCTGAAGCAGATGATAGACAGGGAGAAATCCCTCAAGGGCGAGAAAGTCACGGATATAGACGGTCTGGAACTGGACCTGGACTATGAAAACAGAAACAGGTAAGATGCACATACACCTTTCATGGACCTTCTTGGGCTTCATGGTGGGCATCTCTTGATCTGCGCGTGTGAACAATTAGAAGACAAATATAACACTTATATCGTTACAGATCCTTAGCTGGTACCAACTTTTTTCAATGAGGTTATTAACTCATGAATCAGGATGCAATACCTAACGAAAATGCATCAGTAGAGCCGGACCTGTTCCCCCCCGGCTCCAGGACCTGTTTTATTTTTACTCAGGAAAAAGGGCTTACGGAAAAATTAGTTACCATATTCGAATCCCAGGGGTATTATACAGCCACGGCTGACGATCCGGGACAGGGGGTGGCCAAACTTCGCCTGAACAGGTACGATGTGGCTGTGGTACAGCATAACAGCAGCAATGCCTCCATGTTTGAGGAGATAAATTCATGGCCCGGCAACACCAGGCGGGCCATGAACCTGATCGTTCTGGGCGGTGAAGCGCCCAGCATGCACCAGAGCCAGTCCTTAGTGCTGGGTGCCAACTTTTACCTCAACATCGATGATTCAGACAACCTGGAAGAACTTATTATGCAGTGCCTCAGGGGATACCAGCTTTACTATCACCCTTGGCACAAGGTTTTGGAGGAAATGAATGATTAATGAAAAGACAATACTTCAGGCCAGGCTCAAAAACTGCCTGTTGACCATTGTAGAAATGGAACCCCTGCTGAGCAGGATTTCTGTCCACCATGAACTGAAAAAAGAGTTCAGGCAACTCAAGGAAATTTCCGGTAAAATCGCCGGCCTGGAGCTTTCAGACGCTGAAGTTGAACGTATTGAAAACGCCACGGAAGTATTTTTGAAAGAACTGGAGATCCCCGGGGAATTTCTGCCCCAGGAAAACCACGAAACTCTGCAGTAAGCTCCAGGGCTTCAAATATTTTCGGATATCTTCCAGACCGGCTCCGGATGAAAGAATTACCATGCTCATCAGGCTCATCGTACTTATCCTGCTCGGTGCAAACATAGTCCTGGCCTACCAGCTTTACTGGGGGCCCAGCAGCGTACCGGTCTACCTGGAAAACAAAGAGACTTTTCAGGAACTCAAGCAGGAAAACAAGGCGCTTTTAGATGAAAACAAGCAGCTCAGCAAAGAAATAAAGCACCTGCGCAGCAGAAAGGACTTCATCAAGGAGGCTGTGCGCAAGGAAATGGGATACGTACGCGAAGACGAGGTAATGTACTACTTTTCCGATTAAATGTGCGTGTTTGACTTGTCCGGGGCGGGCTTTTTCCGCAGCAGAAAATCAAAAACCGAAAAAAGGCACAACGGGACAATGCATGAGCCAAGACAGAATTGACTTCTACGAGCAGGTGCTGGAGCTTGAGCCCGGCTCCAAGCTTTTCTACACCCTGGCCAGACTCTACTGCGAACATGACCACCTGGAAAAAGCCCAGGCAGTTCTGGAATCCGGCCTGGAAAAGCACCCCGAGCACATGCAGGCCAGACTTCTCCTGGCATCGGTCATGGAGCGCGCCGGCAATTCAAGTGCCGCCCGGGGGGTTTACCGGGAGATATTCGACAGGGTCCTGGATTCACCGGAATTCTGGTCAGGACTGGCTGCTGCCTTCAAAGAGGAAGGCCGTGATGAGCCAGCCCTTGCTGCTGCTTTTCTGTCCTCGTGGATATCTGATCATTCCCTTACTTGGTCCCGGGTTTTTCAAAACGGCCTGGACCATCTGAAAAAATCCCATGTTCCGGAAACACCCCCTGCTGAGCCAGTCCCTGCCCATCCGCACCCGGAACCTGAACCGGACGAATCAGATCCGGAACCTGACACAGGGCCTGCAAATGACACCAGCCGGGATTTCTCCTTAGAGCCTCTGGACAGCGAGGACACGCAGATACCTGGCGAGGAAGCTGCTCATGAAGCCCCCCTGGAAAGCATGGATACCGTAGAGGAAGATGCGCAGCCCGGAGCATCCCATGAGGATTTCCCCGAGCTTTCCGAACCCCAGAAAGCCCCTGAAGAGGAGCCTGATGCTGTCGAACACGAAATGCATGCCACTACCCAGGCCGGCGAAGATGCGCCTCTTCATGAAGAAGCAAACCAGCACGATGAACTGCAGGAAATCGAGCCGGACAGCATCGCCGGGGAAGAAGAGTTCGACGATCCGGAAGAAGTGGAGGATATAAAATTTGAAGACGATGCCAGGACAAGATCCATGGCTGACCTGCTGGCCGCCCAGGAAGAGTATCAAAAGGCTCTGGACATCTACAGGGAACTCTGGGTTAGAAGTCTGCCCGGCCCGGAACGACTGGAACTGGAAAGCATTATCTCCGGACTGCAACAAACACTGGGCCTGGACCATGATAGCCGGGACCAGTCTCCTGTGACGGCTGAGATGGAAGAACCTTCAGCCCTCAACACCGATCCTGCTGCCCGGCAGCCTGACAACACAGATGAAAAAGAGCCGCAGCAATTTCTTGAAGACCGGGAAAAAAACTTCCTGGAAACTGATCCTGAAGATGCAGGGGAAAAGGAAAAAAGCACAGACAGGGAGGCTTCAGATAAAAAAGAGGTCATGAGTTTTCTTTCCCGCCTTGCTGACAGACTGGATAAAAAATAGGAAAGGGAAGGGATAAGGAAGGGATCTCATACAACCACCCCCGGCCCCTCCTTGGCTAAGGAGGGGAGTTTACGCCGTGCACGTAATTCTATCCAGCGGGGCAGGCTGGGTGTCAGATAAAGTTGCCAACATGTTTGTTTGAAATTTGTGCTGATATCGTATCTCAATTGGGGACAGTCCCGCACCTACTTGGGAATGATTTCATGAAATCGCTGGAACTTGCTGAGAAATCAAGTAGGTGCGGGACAGTCCCCGGAAGTCAGTCATAAGTTTCCCTGCAGCATTAAAATGAATTCTTAATCCCCCAATTCCTGAATTCTTGAATTCCTGAATCCCCCAATCCCTCAATCCCTAAATCCCTGAATCCTATTCCTTCATCTGGCCAAGCTCGCTGCTGACCTCCTGGATCTCCTGCTCCAGCTTTTCCTTTTCTTCTTCAAGGCCTTTTATCATCTCCTTTATCCGGGCCTCCTTGGCGATTATCTTATGCTCCCTGGCCCTTATTTCCGCATGCATCTGGATATACTTGTACCCCAGAAACCAGGAGCAAAAAACCAGCAGCAGCAATGTCCAAAGAATAAAATACATCAGTCTTTCTGCACCTTTTTTTTGGCTTTGCGCAGATCCTCTGGCTGAACAAAACCCAGAAGAACCATGGCGTCTTCCACTGCAAGCCCGGCGTTGTCCCCTTTTTCAAGGTACTGCCTGGCCTTTTCAATGTGCTTGTGTTCAACTATACCTTTATTGAGCAGATACGAAAGGCTCTCCGGGAGCTGATCCTCAGCCCATTCCTGATCATGTTCCTGCTCTTTCTGCCTGGTTTCACTGTTCATGTCCTGAACCTTTTTCCGGTCCTGCAGCTCGCTTCTCAGCCTGTTTTTCTTGAGCTTGAGATCCCCGACCTCTTTTGTCAGTTCGTTATAATGCTTCTGTGTTTCAGCCAGACGCTGTTCCAGAAGCTTGATATTTCTCTTTTTCCAGTCCAGCATGCGGGCATAGGCCAGAGCGGTTCCCACCACCGCCGCCAGAAATATCATCAGGTATATAAGAAGATCCCAAGCATCCATAACTGTCAGCCTTCAGCAGGAAATCCCTTGAAGCAAATCCTGTGCATGTTTAATCTGTCCGTCAAAGCGCAAGGCACTGGACAGGGTTTTTGGTATTGCGTCCTGAGACACATTTATTTATAGAAAAAGGGAAATAATATCAAACCCGGGATTGATTACAGAACCTGGGCGGGCAGGATAAACCTGCAGAAAGTCTGAATGCAGACAGCCATCTCCGACTGGATGCAGCTAACTATTCGATTTTTATATATCATGGCGTCGAAACCCCTGTCCTCTTGTCACACGCCTGACGTGACAAAATGACTTTTTGCAGAGACATCTGGCAGGGTAGACCCTTGATGAATAAACCCTGTGCATGGCCGGGTTCAAGGTATTTCCCGGCATTTTCAATTTCAGGCCAGCATTATATGGCCTTATTTTTTGTTGCTGCTAACCAGATATCTATGCGCCGAGTCAGGCTCCCGGCAACCGCGCAAAAAACCTGGGGAGCATTTCTTGTGATAAACTGCAAAGCTACTTTTTTTATAATGGAGGAAGAATGAATCAGTTCACGTTCCCGGTAATACTCGTCTTGGCCCTGATCCTTCTCACCCCTGGCTGCGGCGGGATAACGGAACTGAGAGACAGGTACTGGCCCACCGGTCCGTCGGAGTACGAGATGAAAGTTTCCGACAAAGACATGGACAGGCTTCAACTGGAGCTTGTCCAGAACATATACCCGGTGGATACTGAATTGTCCATGCTCCTGCGCCGGCTGTCTGTCCAGGACGATTACCCGCCGCTGCAATGGAAGGGAAACCTGGTGCAGGACTTTCCCTGGTTAAACGGCATTGCTGTACTGGACACCGAGAAAAATGTACAGGCCGAGCATCCCCGGGACGGCATCAAACAGCTTGAATATTCCCCGCTGTTTCCCAGGGCCCTGGAGCTGCCCCTGGGCCAGACAATGCTTGCAGTGGAAGACACTCCACTGGGGCCGGAAATACTGCTTGCCAGTGCCGTATACCGGGATTTTGAAATAGAAGGGCTGACAGTGGTTCATTTTGACCCCAGAAGTTTCATAGCCGACAGCGCCGATCCCGATGAAATCGTCATCATCTGCAGGGAAAAGGTGGTCTGGCCGGGACAGTACCAGGACCTGAAGGAAGAGATGAACGAGGTGGAATGGGGAGAGCTCACCAGGAAAAAAATAAGCGGCACAATCGAGGTGGATAACAGCCGGTTTTTCTGGTTTGCCCGGTCTGTGGGCCAGGACTGGCTGATATATCTGCTTAAAGACAAATAAGGGAGGTTGTCATGCGCCAAATTACAGTAACCGAACATCTGCTTGTACACCAAAAGGCCAGCCCCATGGCCACTGGGCGTTTCACCAGGCTGCTAAACGAACTTATCCTTGCCGCCAAAATTATATCCAGGGAGGTGAACAAGGCCGGGCTGGTGAATGTCCTGGGTCTTACCGGGGACACCAATGTCCAGGGAGAGGAAGTCCAGAAGCTGGATGAACTGGCCAACTCCATCCTCATATATCGCATGCAGAGGGCCGGCTTCCTCTGTGCCATGGCTTCCGAGGAAAATGCAGACCTCATAGAAATCCCCTCAAAGTTCGCCCAGGGTGATTATATTCTGCTTTTCGATCCCCTGGACGGTTCCAGCAACATAGACGTAAACGTAAGTATCGGAACCATTTTTTCCATTTTCCGGCGCACCCGCGAGAATGGCCCGGTATACATGGAAGAGGTACTGCAGAAAGGCGAGAACCAGGTGGCTGCAGGGTATTTCATTTACGGCTCCTCCACCATGATGGTCTATACCACGGGCAGCGGAGTGCACGGGTTTACACTGGATCCCAGCGTGGGGGAATTTCTGCTCTCCCACCCCAACATCAAGACCCCGGAACAGGGGAAAGTCTACTCTGTGAATGAAAGCTACTGGGACTACTGGGACAAACCCACCCAGGAATGCGTCAACGCCTTCAAGTCCAGCAACAACAGGCGGGGCAAGCCCTATTCCCTGCGCTACATCGGCTCCCTGGTTTCTGATTTTCACCGCAACCTTTTAAGCGGCGGCATCTTCATGTATCCCAAAGACAACCGCGACCCCAAAAAAACCAGCGGCAAGCTAAGGCTCATGTGCGAAGCCAATCCACTGGCCTACGTGGTGGAACAGGCCGGCGGGGCGGCCAGCGACGGCCAGAGAAGGATACTGGAAATCGACCCCCATGAACTGCACCAGAGAGTGCCCCTGTTCATAGGCTCCAAAAATGACGTGGAGCAGGCTGTAAGCTTTTACAGGGATCAGGATGCTTAGCCTGGGAATAGAGACTTCCTGCGACGAAACCGCCATGGCCCTTGTTGATGAAGGCCGGATACTGCAGGAGGTCATTTTTTCCCAGGTGGACAAGCACTCCATTTTCGGCGGCGTAGTGCCTGAAATGGCCTCCCGGGAGCACCTGCGCAAGCTGCAGCCCCTGTGGCACAGCCTTCTTAAGAAAAGCGAACGCCGGGCCGGGGATGTTGAGCTAATTGCAGTGGCCCGGGGGCCCGGGCTGCTGGGCTGCCTCCTGGTGGGCCTTGGCTTTGCCAAGGGTCTGGCCATGGGCCTTAAAGTACCCCTGGTGGGAGTAAACCACCTGCATGCCCACCTCATGGCCCCGGCGCTGGAACAGGAGATTGAATTCCCGGCCGTGGGCCTGCTGGTTTCCGGGGGGCATACCAGCCTGTATAAAATTGACTCCAGCATCGAATTTGAACTGCTGGGCCGTACACTGGACGACGCAGCCGGAGAGGCCTTTGACAAGACGGCCAGGGCCTTGAACCTGCCGTATCCCGGAGGGGTCTATATTGACCGCTTCGCAAGCTTTGCAGAGCCGGACCCGGATATGTTTCCCAGGCCTTACCTGGACAACGCGAGCCTCGACTTCAGCTTCAGCGGACTCAAAACAGCCCTGGTCAATCACATCCGCAAGCACCCCGGGCTTGTTCAGGAAAATCCCCTGGAAATAACTCCGGACTCCACACCGGACCCGGAACTGGCCAGGGTATGTGCCTCATTCAACCTGGCAGTGGCCGAAACCCTGCAGGCCAAGCTGCAAAGGGCCGTTTCTGCCACTGGGGTACAAAACGTTATTCTGGCCGGGGGGGTTGCAGCCAATTCCATGATCCGTCAAAAAACAATAAAGCTTTGCAGCAGCATGGGCCTGCGTCTTATTCTGCCCGGCCTGAACCTCTGCACGGACAACGCCTCCATGATAGCCTGCTGCGGCGAAATTCTGGCCAGGCACGGCCTGTATCACGACCTGGAACTGGAAGCAGTGCCCAGGGGTAGAAAAATACCCTGGGACTATTGTGGATTGAAAAATTCGGGGATTGAGGAATTCAGGAATTGAGGGATTGAAGGATTCAGGGATTGAGGATTTAATTTCAAACAACTTTACTTGGAAACGTTTGCAATAAGGTATCTGTTTAGCGCTTTGCATGTGGCATGGGGACTGGCTCTTCCGGGACCCACTTGTCCCAAAAAATGAGATGTTTTAAGCACAAAATGATGCTCAAGTGGGTCCCGGAGTGCCTGTCCC
>NZ_QYZY01000023.1:0-40573 GCF_003838035.1 Desulfonatronospira sp. MSAO_Bac3
CTGGACATACTTCTGTCTCTATACCGGGAGACCCTGGCCCGGCTTATCCTGGACTACAAGCCCCTTGTCACTCCCTCGGTCTTTTTACTGGACCAGCATGGCAGTACTGCTGAACCCGGCAGCGTGGAAGAGATTGCTTCCCGCAGGATTGCAGGCCTGGCTGAAAACCGCCAGTTTGCACCCCTGCCTGGAAATGCCCGCCGGGACAATCCGGAACTGGCCAGACAGTTGGCCGTGGAATATAAAATATACAGAAAGCAAATAGCCCTGCCGGTTTTTGACAAGATTTCCAGGGCCGGTTCACTTGTGGTCCTTGTGGATATACCGTCTCTGCTTGCCGGAGGGGTGGGGCGCTACAATGACAACCGCCAGATCCTGCTGGATCTCTTCGAGGTAATGAGACCCAGCTCTGATCTGGGGACGATGCTTTTGCGGTATCTGAAGTTCTGGCAGAAAAGCCTGAGCCGTGTTGCTTTTGTTGCAGCCAAGGCCGATCTGGTGCACCCCATGGACATTGAAAACAGACGTCTTATTGGTCTTTTGAAGATGATGACCGAAAGGGCCAGGAGGATGCTTCCTCATGTAGAAAGCCAGTGGTTTGTGTGCAGCGCCTGCCATTCGACATTCCCGGTAGAGGGTGTACGCAGGCTCAAGGGAAAAATCGCCAGGGACAACCCGGACAGGGAATTCAAGGAATACAGCGTGCCTGAGCTTCCCCGGTCCTGGCCGGAAAACTGGTCTCCAGGGGACTATCCCTTTTTCCGTGTCTATCCAGATGCCCCGGAAAACTATCTTATTCCTCCCAGACATACAGGTCTGGACCAGGTGTTTGAATTTATCTCCGGGTAGAAAAAGGGTAACCATTCAGGGGGTCCTCGATGTTGATAACTGGCAAAAGGCCTGGGGACTGTCCCGCACTTATTTTTTTCCTGATGAACCATTTTCAGCTTTTGGCGCTGGAAAAATAAGTGCGGGACTGTCCCCAGGCCGATTCCGGCACTGAATGGTTACGAAAAAGGTATGCTTTACGGTCCGGGCAGGAGATGCTCTGGTGCTTACCCCAGCCTTGATATTTTCTTTGATTGTTGCCAGTATCCTTACCTTTTCAGGGTACGTGAGTAAAAAGTTTTTTGCCGGCTGCCAGGGCCTCACCCGGGCTCGTTCCGGGATGGAACCTGCGAGCAGCTGGATAGTGGTTATTCATAAAAAAACAAGAGTTAGAGGAGAATGTTATGCATGTAGTGGCGTTTAACGGCAGTGCCCGCAAAGACGGCAACACAGCCGGACTTGTCCGGATGGTCTTAAATACCCTGGAGCAGGAAAACATCACCACCGAGCACATTCAACTGGGCGGCAGCCATATCCAGGGCTGTATCGCCTGTTCCAAATGTTTCAAGAACCAGGACAGGCATTGTTCCGTCAAAGACGACATGCTCAATCAGTACATCGACAAAATGCTGGAGGCGGACGGAATAATACTTGGTTCTCCCACTTATTTCGCCAATGTAAGTACCAATATCAAGTCCCTTATAGACCGTGCAGGCCTGGTGTCCAAAGCCAACGGCGATATGCTGGCCCGAAAGGTGGGGGCAGCTGTGGTGGCGGTACGCAGGTCCGGGGCTATTCACGTTTTCAACTCCATCAATCATTTTTTTCTGATAAACCAGATGATTATTCCCGGGTCCAGTTACTGGAATAATGGCCTTGGGCTGCACCCCGGGGAAGTGGAGAAAGACGATGAAGGCAGGCAGACCATGTACAACCTGGGTAAAAACATGGCCTGGCTGCTGGGCAGAATAAAAGATTAGCACGCATCGTTTGATGCAGCTGGTTGCATTCAGGGCGCGAACAGGTTAATGGTGCGAATTGGACGTGTTGCATGCGATATTTGTCCGGGTTTGATCCCCGTTTTTAAGGCCGGAAAAGAATGCACCTTATAGCAGAGTGGTTTAAACGACATTTTGGAAACCAGCAGGTTGTGATCCTGGTTGGTCTGCTCCTGTTTTTTTTCGGAGTCGTTTATTTTTTCGGCCAGATGCTTCTGCCTTTCTTCGCCGGCTTAGTTATTGCGTACCTTCTGGACGGTATGGTCAAGATGATGACCAAATACGGGATCCCCAGGCTGCTGGCGGTTATCCTGGTTTTTCTCGGGTTCATGCTCATTATGTTTTTCAGCTTTTTCTGGCTGGTGCCTATGCTCATCAAGCAGGTGACCCAGCTGGTGCAACAGCTGCCCTCAATGATCTCCGAGGCCCAGATGCACCTTCTGCAGCTGCCTGAAAGATATCCGCACCTGGTTTCCCAGGAACAGATTCAGGAGGTCATTTCTGCCCTGCGTACGGAAGTGGCCCAGCTGGGCCAGCAGATACTGAGTATTTCCGTGGCATCGGTGGTGGGGCTTATCACCATACTTGTGTATCTGATCATTGTCCCCCTGCTGGTTTTTTTCTTTCTAAAAGACAAGGAGATGCTTCTGGCCTGGTTTACGAGGTTCCTGCCCCGGGAACGCTCCCTGGCTGTTCAAGTCTGGGAAGACGTTAACCGCCAGATTTCCAACTATATCCGCGGCAAGACCTGGGAGATCATTATTGTCTGGGGGGCAACCTTTGCAGTGTTTTCTTTTTTCGGGCTGCAATATTCTGTTCTGCTGAGCCTTGCAGTAGGACTGTCCGTGCTTATTCCTTATATCGGGGCTGCGGTGGTCACGGTTCCCATTGCCCTGGTGGCTTATTTCCAATGGGGATTTGGTTCAGAATTTGTATGGATTCTAGTAGCTTATGCCATCATACAGGCCCTTGACGGCAATGTCCTTGCACCACTTCTTCTTGGCGAGGTGGTAAACATCCATCCAGTGGGGATTGTTGCGGCCATATTTGTTTTTGGAGGTCTCTGGGGTTTCTGGGGCGTTTTTTTCGCCATTCCTCTGGCAACCCTGGTCCAGGCTGTCATCCGGGCCTGGCCCAGGGCAGAGGATGTGAAAAAACAGGCCATTGAACCTCCGGGGGATCCCGGGCAGGTTTGAGCCTGCCGGGTTTAAAGAGGTCAGTAGTCAGAGATCAGAGATCAGAAGTCAGAGGTCCCCAGTGAAATCCCTTCGGGAACTCCAAGGAGTTATTTCACGGGGCAGGCAGTAAAGACAAAGAGTTATGTAGCTTATTGATTCCTGAATTGTAAGATTCACCATGATAATTGGTTTTATCGGGGTCGGTATCGAAATCGGTGTCGGTATCGAAGCTGTTGGGGAACGACCCACGCAACTTTGTTTTTCGGTTTTCTGTCGAACCTCTCCGAGCTGTAGACTCTCCGAGCCGGAAGCCGATACCGATCCCGACCCCGACACCGATGGCCAGAACAAGAGTACACACAAAATGTGCTGAACAGTTACCCTGAATTATTCATTTTTCGACTTTTTGCAGGTGCAGCTTTAAATATCATAAAAGGTTTTCATGGAGAACATACATATGACATTCGAAGGAACTACGATTCTGGCTGTTAAAAAAAACGGCCGGATCGCCATGGCTGGAGACGGTCAGGTGACCATGGGCCAGTCCATAGTCATGAAGCATACGGCCAGAAAAGTGCGTCGCATGTATAAGGACAGTGTCCTGGCCGGTTTTGCCGGAGCCACTGCAGATGCTTTCACCCTGTTTGAGCGGTTCGAGGCCAAACTGGAGGAATATCGCGGTAATCTTCTCCGGGCCAGTGTGGAGCTGGCCAAGGAATGGCGCATGGATAAGTATCTGCGGCGTCTGGAAGCCCTGCTTGTGGTGGCGGACAAGGAGAATGTCCTTATCATCAGCGGCACAGGTGATGTGATAGAGCCGGACGACGGCATAGCAGCCATTGGTTCCGGAGGTCCGTATGCCCTGGCTGCTTCCAGGGCCCTTGTGGACAATACCGAGCTGAGTGCTGAAGACATAGTCAATCAGGGCATGCAGATAGCAGCCCGGATATGTGTTTATACAAATAATAATATCGTCACGGAAAAAATCGATTAGAAAGGAATTAAGTTAATGAGCACAACACTCACGCCGAGAGAGATAGTACACGAACTGGACAGGTATATAATCGGCCAGCAGGATGCCAAGAACATGGTGGCCATCGCCCTGCGCAACAGGTGGCGCAGGCAGCAGCTGGACCCGGAACTGCGCGAGGAAATAGCCCCCAAGAATATAATCATGATCGGCCCCACCGGGGTGGGCAAGACCGAGGTGGCCAGGCGGCTGGCCAAGCTGGCCGGGTCTCCGTTTTTCAAGGTGGAGGCTTCAAAGTTTACAGAAGTGGGCTACGTAGGCCGCGATGTTGAATCCATGATCCGGGACCTTATGGAGATCGGGGTCAACCTGGTTCGTTCCGAGGAGCGCGAAAAGGTCCAGGCCAAGGCCGAGGCCAATGCCGAGGAAAGACTTCTGGATCTGCTTCTGCCGCCCAAAAAGGCCCCGGAAGGCCAGCAGGGGGGGCAGGGCCAGCAGCAGGTCGCTTTTCAACTGGAGTCCACAGGACAGGCCGGCGATGGCTATTCGCAGGACCAGCAGTCTCAGGCCGACGAAAACAGGACCCGGGAAAAGCTGCGCAAGCTCTGGCGTGACGGCCGGCTCAACGACCGCACCGTGGAGGTGGAGGTGCAGGCCGGTTCCAACGTGGAGATCATGTCCATGCCGGGTATGGAGGACATGGAGATGCAGTTCCGGGACATGTTCAGCCGTGTTTTTCCCAAGAAAAAGAAGACAAAGAAGGTAAAAGTAAAAAATGCTTACGAGATCCTGCTTCAGGAGGAGACCGAGCGACTGGTGGATATGGACAAGGTGACCGAGATAGCCAAGGATCGCGTGGAGCAAAGCGGGATCATATTTATCGACGAAATAGACAAGGTATGCGCCAGCGACAAATCCTCCAAAGCGGACGTGTCCAGGGAGGGAGTCCAGAGAGACCTTTTGCCGGTGGTGGAAGGATGCGTGGTCAACACCAAGTACGGCATGGTCAGAAGCGATCATATACTCTTTATCGCCGCCGGGGCATTTCATTACGCCAAGCCCTCGGACCTGGTTCCGGAACTGCAGGGCAGATTTCCCCTGCGCGTAGAGCTTTCCGCCCTTACCGGCGAAGACTTTTACCGTATTCTCACTGAGCCCCAGAACGCCCTCACCAGGCAGTACAGGGCCCTCCTGGAGACCGAAGGCATTAGTCTGGAATTCGATAACCAGGCTCTTGAAGAGCTGTCCTCCTTCGCCCAGAAAGTCAACGATGAAACTGAGAATATCGGGGCCAGACGTCTGTACACCATCATGGAAAAGCTTCTGCAGGATCTGTCCTTTAAGGCCCCGGAACTGGCCGGTCAAAAGATTACCGTGGACAAGGAATATGTCCGGGAGCAGCTAAAAGATGTGCAGGAAGACCGGGACCTGACCAGGTATATACTCTAGTCCTGGGCGGTATCCCAGAGATAAAAATATGTTAACTGTTCGCCATAATGATAATGAGTTCCAGTGATCCGGAAATTCGGCAAACAGGACGTAAAAACTCACTCCAAGGAAGCGTAAATCAAAACCTATACACGAGTTTAATAGTCAGGATATATCCTATAAGATGCTTTGAATCAAATTCGGCGTTGAACGGTTTTGATTAACGCTTCCTACGTCGTTCAGATCCCGCACTTACTTTCTGGCAAATCTTGCTCTGAAAATTGGTTGGACATAGAAAAGTAAGTGCGGGACCCAGTTTGCCGAACCCCCGGACCCTGGCTTTTCGTCCGCAGGTGCTGAGTAGTTACAAAAATATGGCCCGGCGTGCATACCGGATACAGGAGCAGCATGGAAAGCGAAGCCAATAAGGCCAAAATTCTGCTTGAGGCCCTACCATACATCAGGGAGTTCTACGGTGAAACCGTTGTGGTCAAGTATGGCGGTCACGCCATGATCGATGCCAACCTCAAAAAAAGTTTCGCCCTGAACATTATCCTGCTCAAGTATATCGGCTTGAATCCAATCATTGTCCATGGCGGCGGACCCCAGATAGGCAGTATGCTGGAACAGCTCAAAATAGACTGCCAGTTCCGGGAAGGCCTGAGGATAACCGACCAGGCCACCATGGACGTGGTGGAAATGGTCCTGGTGGGAAAAGTGAACAAGGAGATCGTCAGCCTGATCAATCAGTGCGGTGGCAGGTCGGTGGGCCTGTCCGGCAAGGATGGCCCTACCATAATGGCCCGCAAAATGGAGATGGTCATAAACCGCAAGGACGCTCCACCGGAGATCATCGATCTGGGCAAGGTGGGGGAAGTGGTAAATATAAACACCGGTCTTATTCAAGCGGTGCAGGCCAGGGGTTTTATTCCCATCATTGCTCCCGTGGGAGTGGATGAAGAAGGGGAGACGTACAATATAAATGCCGATTCGGTGGCAGGGGCCATGGCCTCGGCCCTGAAGGCCAAAAAGCTCATACTTCTGACCGATGTAGCCGGTGTGCAGGATCCTTCCGGGGAGATTATCTCCAGCCTTACCCGCAGGCAGGCGGCCCAGGTGATGGAGTCGGGAGTGGTGGCCGGGGGCATGATCCCCAAGCTCAAGTGCTGCATGGAATGCGTGGAAGAAGGAGTGCAGAAGGCGCATATAATAGACGGCCGGGTGGAGAATTCCATCATCCTGGAGATTTTTACCAGGGGCGGTATCGGCACAGAGGTTGTGCTTTAGTTTGAAAAATAGACCCGGGAATATTTCAGCAAAGGGCGATATTTTCTGTCAGGAGCCGTTAGTTGGGTGAAGAGCTTTTGTTTACGGTTCAGGAGTCCCAGGCCGGGTCCAGGCTGGACCGGCTGGTGATGCAGAATATTCCCCGACCCGCTCCTTCCAGGTCCAGGGTGCAGGACTGGATCAGAAAGGGTAATATCCTTCTTGACGGTACTGTCTGCCTGAAGCCGGCGCATAAGCTTAGTGCAGGCCAAACAGTCCAGGTTCTTGCCCGGGAGGAAAATGAAGATCTTGAGCCTGTAGCCGGAAAGCTGGACATTGTATACATGGACCGGGAGATGGTAGTTTTAAATAAACCTGCAGGCCTGAGCGTACACCCTTCCTCCTCGGACCCCGCTCCCACTCTGGTGCATTACCTGCTTTATGCCTGCCCAGGACTGCGGCTCATGACGGACAGACAAAGGCCCGGTATAGTGCACAGGCTGGACAAGGATACAACCGGACTCATGGTGGCGGCCCTGAACCAGGAGGCCAAAGAAGACCTTGCCGGGCAGTTTGCCGGACGCCGCGTGCATAAAACTTATCTGGCCCTGGTCTGCGGGGCCTTGAAACAGGATGAAGGCATAATCAATGTTCCCCTGGCCAGAGACCAGCAGAGCAGGGCCAGGGTGGCACCAAGCAGAGAAGGACGCAGCGCAAGAACAGCCTATAAAGTGCTGAAGCGTGATCCCAGTGGGCTTTGGAGTCTTGTGCAAGTGCAGATATTTACGGGACGCACGCACCAGATCCGGGTTCATTTTTCCCATTTGAACCATCCCGTGCTTGGGGACAGGATTTACGGCGGCACAGATTGGGACAGGTTTGGCTGGAAAAAAAGGTTTCTTTCCAGGCTGGCTAAAAGGCAGTTGCTGCATTCATCGTGCCTGGGGATCATGCATCCTGTAAGCCGACAATGGCTGGAATTTATCAGCAGGCCTCCCCGGGATTTCATACGCACCCTGCTGTGGCTTGTCAGGAAGTGTCAGAAAGTAGTCGTTACAGGGTCTGCGGGATGCGGTAAAAGCAGTGTGCTGGAATATTTCAGAAGTCTGGGTTTTCCTGTCTTCAGCGCGGACAAATGCGTTGATGATCTGTATCAGCCAGGCAGCGACGGATGGCTTATACTCAGGAAACGTTTCGGTTACCGTTTTACTCCACAGGATGACCAGCCGGTGGACAAAAAAAAGCTGCTTGCAGCAGTTATGCAGGACTCTGGGCTCATGGATGAGATTGCACACCTGATTCACCCACTGGTGGGACACAGGCTTGAAGAGTTCTGGGAGAAACACGCGGATAAGCGTCTGGCCCTGGCTGAAATTCCCCTGTGGTTCGAATCCGGCATGGCCGGAGACCGTGACTGCCTGAGTGTAGGGGTGTTCTGCCCGGATTTTCTGCGCAGAAACAGGGTCTGTTCCAGCAGGGGGTGGAGCCCGGATGTTTTTGAGAGCCTGGATGCCATGCAGTTTTCACAGCCGGAAAAAATTAAGCGCTGCCAGATGGTGGTGGACAACAGCCGGGATTTTCAAGGGCTGATGGATCAGGTGACGGCACTGCAAAGGCTTTTAACGGGGCTTCGAAGAAAAAAAGCCGGCGTGGATTATAACCATTTTAAAAATATGGCCTGCAATCCTTGATACCGTTAAAAGACAGTATTCCCAATGTGTACAGGCCTTACATGGTCATGGGCCTTATCGGGATAAACGCCCTGGTTTTTTTGTACACAGTAAGCCTTGGCCCGGAAGGGATGAACAGGATTTTTCATCTCTACGGCCTGGTTCCGGCCAGATTCACCCAGCCAGAATGGGCCGCCTGGATGGGTTATCCAGAGGCAGGATTCTACACGGCGATAACCTATATGTTCCTGCACGGGGGATTCTGGCATTTTCTCATAAACAGCTGGATGCTTTGGATATTTGCTGTAAACATCGAGGATGTCATGGGCTCCTTGAGGTTTCTGCTCTTTTACCTGGTGTGCGGGGTGGCGGCCCTGGGTACACACATCATCTTCAACCTGACCTCGCCAATACCTGTAGTGGGAGCATCCGGCGCAGTGGCAGGGGTGATGGGGGCATATTTTCTGCTTTATCCCCACTCCTGGGTGCTCACCTTTATACCCCCTGTTTTTGTGTTCCGGATTCCGGCGGTGATTTTTCTGGGGATATGGTTTATTATCCAGATAATGTCCGCCATCGGGGCGGGTATTTTTTCCTCCGGGTCAGGAGTGGCCTGGTGGGCCCATGCAGGAGGCTTTCTGGCCGGAATGATTTTGCTGCCTCTTTTCAAAGATAATAAAAGGTGTTATTATTGTTATCAGGCTCAGAAAAAGGATGAATTTTTTCTGGAGTAGCTGTAGCCTGCGCAGAATTTTTCCATATCCAGGCTGACTTAACATCATTGAACAATGTAATTATACACTAAGGAGTGGTCATGCTTACCATTGAAGATCTGTTCGTCAAGGTCGGGGGCAGGGAGATCCTCAAGGGGATAAACCTGCAGATAAGCGATGGAGAGAACTTTATACTTTTCGGTCCCAACGGGTCCGGCAAGACCTCCCTGCTTATGACTCTCATGGGTTTTGACGGCTATGAAATCGTGAAAGGCAGAATTTACTACAATGACCAGGATATCACCCACATGCCTGCTTATGATCGTGCAAGACTGGGTATCGGCATGTCCTTTCAGCGTCCTCCCACGATTCACGGACTCAAGACCAGGGATATGGTCAAGCTGTGTGCCGGGGGCAGGGAGGTTGACGTGGACGAAATGGCCAAGGAGGTCAATTTTACAGAGCTTCTTGACAGGGATATCAATGCAGGATTTTCAGGGGGGGAGATAAAAAGGTCGGAGCTCTTGCAGCTCATGGCTCAGGATCCCGGGCTGGTCCTTTTTGACGAGCCGGAGTCAGGTGTTGATCTGGAAAACATGAACCTTATCGGCAAGGTCATAAGAGGGATTCTGGACGGTCCTCTTGAGCCCAGAAACGGTATTTCCATGAAAGAGCTCAAATCCAGACATCAGACATCCGGGCTGATTATAACCCATACCGGATACATACTGGATTACATCAATGCGGACAGGGGGCAGGTGCTTTACGAAGGAAAGCTGTGCTGCACTGCAAGGCCCAGAGATATTCTGGATCATATCAGCAAATACGGATATAAGGAGTGTGTAAGATGTCTCAACTAAACGAAAGTGAAACGCCCCGGGTGGATCTGGGCAGGTACAGTTTTGACCAGCAGGAACAGCCGGCCCTCAAAGATCTGCGGCAGCTGAGCGAAGCAGACCGTAAACAGCTGCTCATGGCCGGCGTGGATACTTCAGAGGCCCAGAGAAGCGGC
Organism: Desulfonatronospira sp. MSAO_Bac3; assembly: GCF_003838035.1. Classification (NCBI taxonomy): domain Bacteria; kingdom Pseudomonadati; phylum Thermodesulfobacteriota; class Desulfovibrionia; order Desulfovibrionales; family Desulfonatronovibrionaceae; genus Desulfonatronospira; species Desulfonatronospira sp. MSAO_Bac3. Next base: position 10,064 of record NZ_QYZY01000023.1, read on the forward strand.
TCATATCTGCATGTCAACCATTCCAAGGTGCATTGCAGTTCATGCCAGAAAGGTGTTGAGATCCTGGATATAAAGGAGGCTCTGGACAAGTATGACGGCCTGCCTGAGTATTACTGGCAGGCCGTGGACAAGGATAAGGACGAGTTTACCCGGGCCGCCGCGGAAAAGGTGCACGGAGGTTACTTCATCAGGACTGAAAAGGGGGCCAAAATAACAGATCCGGTCCAGTCCTGCCTTTTCATTAAGGGTGAGAATGTGGGCCAGAATGTACACAATATAATTATTGTGGAAGAAGACTCGGAACTGCATGTCATAACAGGCTGCACCACTTCGGCAGATGTGACCTCGGCCCTGCACCTGGGCATCTCCGAGATCTATATCAAGAAGGGCGGCAAGCTCACCTTTACCATGGTGCACAACTGGGGCAGCGAGGTCATGGTCCGGCCCCGCACCGTGGCCATAGTCCAGGAAGACGGGGTTTTCGCCAGCAATTATATACTGCTGCGCCCGGTGAGGTCTGTACAGTCCTTTCCAGCGGTGTTTCTAAACGGAGAAAGGGCCGTGGCCAGCTTTAACTCCATTCTCGTAGCCCCAAAAGGATCCTATATTGATTCCGGCAACAAGATAGTGCTCAATGCCCCCGATACCAGGGGAGAGATAATATCCAGAACCATCACCACCGGAGGGACCATAATCGCTCCCGGGATCATAGAGGGCAATACCGCCCCTGCCAAGGGTCACCTGGAATGCAAGGGCCTTGTTTTGTCTGAGGGTATTATTCACGCCATTCCAGAATTAAAGGCCACGGTTCCAGGTGTAGAGCTCTCCCATGAGGCAGCCGTGGGCAAGATTGCCCAGGAAGAAATCGAGTATCTCATGGCCCGGGGGCTGGACGAGGAGCAGGCGACTTCAACCATTGTACGCGGTTTCATGAATGTGGATATCATGGGTCTGCCGGCGGAGCTGCAGGCCAGCATAGAGGAAATAATCGACGAGACAGAAAAGGATATGTTTTAAATATTGATTGATAGATTGAGGGATTTGATATTGAGGGATTCAGGGATTAAAGAATTGACGGCTCAGCACTGCAGAGGCAGGAAAGAGCAGCAAATACTTTCTTAAAAAAAGGCTCCGGGAACTAAAAAATTCCGGAGCCTTTTGGATTAGAGCGTGTGAACCTGGGCCTTATCTAACCCTTTAATCCATAATTCACAATCTTTGAATTCCTCAATCCCTCAATTCCTGAATCCCAGAATCCCAATCCATAATTCTTGAATCATCTGCCTTTTTTCTGAGCCCGCATATCCATCCTGGCCTTGACGTCAATTACTTCTTCCTTTTCGTCCTCTCCCGGGATTTCCGGTCTCAGTTTCAGGAGAATGGAACTGGCCACGAATACAGAAGAGAATGTTCCCACCAGAACACCTACCAGCAGGGCAAAGGCAAAATCGTGGATTATGCCCCCGCCCAGGATGAGCAGGGACAGAATTACCATAAGTGTAGTTCCGGAGGTGACAATGGTCCGGCTCAGGGTCTGGTTCAGGCTTGTATTGATGGTCTGAGTCAAAGACTCGCTTATTTTCTTGCGCATGTTTTCCCGGATGCGGTCATAAATGACAATGGTATCGTTCAGGGAATAGCCGATAATGGTCAGCAGGGCGGCCACTATGCTCAGGTCGAATTCCTTGTTTAGAAGCGAGAAAATTCCCACAGTAATGAGTACGTCATGTATCAGGGCCAGTACCGCCCCCAGGGCAAAGCTCAGCTTTAAATACCATGTGAACATGATTGATATCAAAAGGGCGGCCAGGATGAGAAAGACCAGGGGGGCCCCCAGGATTTTCAGCAGATACACCCCAAGTCCCAGGCCTGCAGCCATGAACCCGGCAATAAACCACTTGTGCTCAAAGCGACCGGATATATAAATGGATATGAGCAGTACGGCAAAGAAAAGAGCCTGCAGCGCATTTTCCCGGAGCTCCTCGCCCACCCTGGGACCGACCATTTCCAGCCTCTGAAAAGTGAACTCGTCCTCCTGAAATTCTGCCTGCAGGGCCTGGCGTGTCTGCTCCCGTACATCACTGGTGGTCAAGCCCTCGGCTGAACTGCGCACCAGGTATTCATTGTCTCCGCGGTCCCCGAATGTCTGCAGGGACATGCCCGGGAGCTGGGCCTCCTGCAACAGGGATTCGAGCTTGCCCATTTCCACTTCTGATTCAAACTGGATCTGGAGAATCACCCCGCCTGCAAAGTCTATGCCGTATCTCGGCCCCCCTTTGACCAGAAGCGAAGCAAGTCCCAGAAACAAAAGGACCAAAGATATTGTCAGGGCAATCTTTCTTTTGCCCATGAAGTCAAAGCTGGTATCCGGTCTGATTATCTGAAAACCCATTATGGTTCTGCCTTGAAGGGTTAGATGTTAAGTGCTGTCTGTGGTTTGCGGCTGGCGATCCAGATATCGAAGATCACCCTGGATACAAATATGGCCGTAAACATTGAGGCCAGTATCCCCAGGGTCAGGGTCACGGCAAATCCACGGACCGGCCCGGTGCCGAACTGGTAAAGGATCATGGCGGCGATGACTGTGGTCACATTGGCGTCCAGAATGGTCAGAGTGGCCCGGTTGTAACCCTCCTGCACAGCTGCCCTGGGAGACAGCCCCCGCCTTAGCTCCTCCCTTATGCGCTCAAATATGAGCACATTGGCGTCTACAGCAATGCCTATGGTCAGGATTATGCCGGCTATTCCCGGCAGGGTCAGGGTGGCCCCGAATCCGGCAAGACCGGCAAGTATGAGGATTATATTCAAAGCCAGGACTGTATTGGCCACAACACCGGCGAAGCCGTAGTAAAAGATTATAAAGGCCACCACTAAGGCGCCTCCGATGAGGGCTGAGTTGACCCCGCGCTCAATGGATTCCTGGCCCAGAGAAGGCCCCACTGTTCTTTCTTCCATGATATGCACCGGAGCAGGCAGCGCCCCTGCCCTCAAGACGACAGAGAGGTCATGGGCCTCCTGCACGGTGAACTGGCCGGTGATGCTTGCTCTGCCGCCTGAAATTCTCTCCTGGATAACCGGAGTGGAATATACTTCTCCGTCCAGGACTATGGCCAGCCTTTCCTGGATGTTCTCCCCGGTGATCCTTTCAAATATGCTGGCCCCCCGGGAGTCGAAGGTCAAAGAGACGTAAGGGTTGTTGCGCTCGTCAAAGGCTGTGTGGGCGTTGGTGATATGTTCCCCGCTCATGAGGGTGTCGTCCTTGAGCACAATGGGCTGCTTGCTCTCAGTGTCGTCGGGGCCTTCTGTCACCTGGTAGTAAAGCCTGCTTCCAGGCGGAACAACACCGTCTTCCTCTGCCCTGCGCACATCAGCATCCTCGTCAACCAGCTTGAACTCCAGGTGGGCGGTCTGGCCGACGATTTCTATGGCCCTGTCGGGATCATCCATGCCGGGAAGCTGGACCTGAACACGGTTTTCCTCCTGCTTCCGGATATCCGGTTCGGCCAGGCCGAACTGGTCGATGCGGTTGCGGATGGTTTTCACCGCCTGGTCCATGGTCATTTCATGCATCTCGTCTTTGAGTTCCGGGACATAATCCATGATGTAGCGTATCCTGTCGTCCTCAAGGGCCTCTGTATCCACTATCTGCAGGTTGGGATGCCTGTCCGAGAGCAGTTGCTCCAGCTCTCCCTGCTGCTCACTGCGAAGCAGGGTGAACTCCAGCTTTGTATCCTCGTTCACCGAGGGCCTTAGAACATGGATCTGATTTTCTCTGGCATCGTCACGGATATCGAGTCCGGCCTGGGAAAGAGATCTTTCCATGGCTTTTTCGACCTCAACGTTGAGCAGGAGATGGATTCCGCCCTGCAGGTCCAGGCCCAGGTTCAGCTGCCTGTCCGGAAGGTACTCACCGATCCTGGAATCCTTAACCTTAGAAAAAGTGGGCAGAAAAAAAGCCAGGCTGACGAGCAGCACCAGTAGTATGATGGGGATTTTCCAACGCAGGTTGGCCTTCATTAGTAAATGTCCTGAAGTTAGTTTTTTTGTTGTAACTATTCACCATGGCAATGCTTTTGTCAGGTCCGGGATCGGGATGGGAAACGAAACGTCTAAGGGGCACTTCCCGCATGACCTGGCCATTCGTTTTCCATTTCAACCCTCTTCCGAACTGCAGGCTCTCCGAGCCGGAAGCCGATGCCGAACCCGACTCCCAATTTTTAGAATAAGAGTAGACGCAGGGTATGCTGAATAGTTGCTTTTTGTTCTCAGCAGACCAGGCCCTCCAACGGTCCCGGTCTACTCTCTTTTGACTGCGTCCTGGTTCGGATCTGCCAGTCCGGCAATATAATTGCGGTTGGCCTTTATTGTGGTTTTGTCGCCAACCTCCAGGGTGAGCACATCGTTTTGAATGTCCGAGATGCGCGCATACACTCCCCCATTGGTGAGAACGTTGTCCCCCCTTTTGAGGTTGGCCAAGACATTGCGGTGTTCCTTGGCCTTTTTCTGCTGAGGACGGATCAGCAGAAAATAGAAAATGGCAAACATTAGTATAAGTGGTACAAAGGCTGCCAGGGGGTTGCCTGCCCCGCCTTCCGGGTCGGCCCCCATGGCAAAGATCATGGTTTCCAATAACATGTGTCTCCTCCTGAGTATGAGTTACTGTTGTTTAAGGGAAAAATTCTCACAGCCTGACTATGCAACCGGTGCAGCAGCTTAAAGTTGGCGAACGTAGCCTAAAAAGCCGTAATTGTCTATGGTTGTAAACGAAGGTACTGCGGTCGATGAGTTTACAGGCAGACAGTTGGAAGCAGACTGTAAGCCGGTTTTGGCAAAATAGTATCTGTTTAACGCTTTGCATGTGGCATGGAAACTGGCTCTCCCCGCACTTATTTTTAAAATTCCGTCAAACATCCTTCAGAAAAATAAGTGCGGGGGTGCCTGTCCGCTGCTTTCCTTAAAAGCGCTGACATGATTGAGCTGGTAAACCGACGGCAAAGAGAACTATTATTCTGCAGTAAGCTTTCAGGATCAAGAGGGTGTAACTGCAAGAAATCACAGAATTAAATAAAAAATAAGCCCTGTTTGCTGGTCAGTCAACTGCTTAATTATTCTGTACTTTGTATTCAAAAAACCTCATGAGGTTTTTTTCCAGAACTGCACCCTCTGTTCATAAGCTTTTTCCAGTTCCTTGACCTTTTTCTCCTGTTCCGCGGTTTGGGCCGCCGCCCTGACCCTGTCCATATGAAAGTCTGCACGGCTCCTCTGGTTGTTGTAAATATGAGCATAGGCCATGTGGGTGTGGGCCATAAAATTGTCACCCTGCTCCCCGTAAGTGCGGGCCATGAATTCATGGACCCTGGAGTTTTCCGGCATTTTTTTCAGAGTTTCCCGGAAGTAGCTTATGGCTGTGTCAGTGTCGCCTTTCTCCGCCAGGACCCTGGCATAAAAAAGCAAGGCAAGGCTGTCGTCGGGATTGAGCATTGCCGCTTTCTGCAAAAGCTCTCCCGCCTTGTCCAGGCGGTCGTACTGAAAGTAAAACCGGCCGGCTTCCCTGAGAAAAAGGGGATCCTGGTCGCTTATGGACAGAAGTTTTTCAAAATTCTGCTCGGCATCCCGCACCCGGTTCATACGGCTGTTGGCTATGCCCATGCCCAGGTTGGCCAGGCATTCATGCTCTGATTGCTTGCGGAAGTGTTCCAGGGCCTTGGATGGGTCATCGTGCCTGGCCCGCAGCAGGGTCTGGACCCTGTAGAGCCTGGTGTTGTCGTCCTCGCGTTTTAGAAGTTCGTCATCAAGGCGCTCAATTCGGTTCCTGAGATAGCTGATGCGCTCATCAACGCCGGGATGGGTGCTCATGTAGGAGGGGATGTCTCCCCCGGAGAAGAACTGCAGACGCCTGATTTTCTGCATGGCGGAAACCATGCCCTTGGGATTGTAGCCGGCCTCGATAAGGTAGTTCATACCTACATGGTCAGCCTCGCGCTCGTCTTCCCGGGAATAACTTAGAAAGGCGCTTTGCGCCCCGGCCATGGAGCCCACCGCCATGGTTTCACCGGCTTCAGCGCCCACAAGTGCCCCGGCCAGTATGCCCAGCAGGGCGCCGGCGCTTATTTTCTGGGAACGTTCAATATTCCGGGCCACATGCCTCTGGGTAATATGGCCCAGTTCGTGGCTCATGATGGAGGCCAGTTCGGATTCGGTCTCCATTCTGGTGATCATGCCTGAAAAAAGTACCATATATCCGGCTACAGTGGCCATGGCATTGAGAGATCTGTCTTCAACCACGTCCACCTGCAACGGAAAAGGCTGGGGAGGCGCTGCTTTTTCCAGGCGGGAGGCAATGTCCTGAATGTAGCTGGTTATTTCCGGATCCTGGACCACATGGTAGTTGCTGCGGATAAGACTGTGTACCTTTGTCCCCAGTTCAGCCTCATCAGTGATGGTGAACTCGCTGAAAATAAAGGCTTTGGCCTGCGTAGCAGGTACCATCAAAGCCAGGATCAGAAAAAAACAAACAAAGGTCTTCAGGCGTTTTAGGGTCTGCATGGATTGTTCTTCTGCCCGGTCCCCAGGGCAGGACCGCGGTTTTTTCAGGGCACACGGCCCTGAGTGATGCCTACTTGTTCATCATGTCCAAAAACTCCCTGTTGCTTTTGGTTCCTTTCATCTTATCAAGCAGAAATTCCATGCTGTCAACACTGTTCATGGGGGCGAGCACTTTTCTCAGGATCCAGACCTTGTTGAGTACGTCCTCGGACAGAAGCAGGTCCTCCTTGCGAGTGCCTGAGCGGTTGATGTCTATGGCCGGGAATACCCTCTTGTCGGCCAGATGGCGGTCCAGGTATATCTCCATGTTGCCGGTGCCCTTGAATTCTTCGAAAATGACCTCGTCCATGCGTGAACCGGTGTCGATGAGGGCGGTGGCGATAATGGTCAGGCTGCCTCCTTCTTCGATGTTTCTGGCGGCTCCGAAAAACCTCTTGGGTCTTTGAAGGGCGTTGGAGTCCAGTCCGCCTGAAAGAACCCGGCCCGAGGAAGGGGTGATGGTGTTGTAGGCCCGGCCGAGCCTGGTTATGCTGTCCAGGAGAATTACCACGTCTTTTTTCCTCTCCACCAGTCTTTTGGCTTTTTCCAGGACCATTTCCGCCACCTGCACGTGCCTCTGCGGAGGTTCGTCAAAAGTGGAGCTGACCACCTCCGCATCGACAGTCCTTTCCATATCCGTTACTTCTTCGGGGCGCTCGTCTATGAGCAGGACAATCATGAAAACGTCCGGGTCGTTGGCATTGATTGAGTTGGCAATGGACTGCAGAAGCACTGTCTTTCCGGTACGCGGCGGAGCAACAATCAGTCCTCTTTGACCAGTGCCCACAGGGCTTAAAAGGTCCAGGACCCGGGAAGAAAGGTTTTCCGCACCGTTTTCCAGGACAAAGCGCTTGTCGGGGTAAATAGGGGTCAGGTTGTCAAACAGCACCAGGCTCTTGGATTCGGAAGGTTCTCCAAAGCCGACCTGGTTGACCCGAAGAAGGGCGAAGTAGCGCTCGCCTTCTTTTGGGGGACGGATCTGTCCGGAAACAACGTCTCCGGTGCGCAGCCCGAATTTGCGTATCTGGGATGGTGATACATAGATATCATCAGGCCCGGGCATATAGCTGTACATGGGTGAGCGCAGAAAGCCGAAGCCGTCAGGCAGAATTTCCAGAACGCCTTCGCCCGAAACTGTACCGTTTTGAGAGGCGCAGGACTGCAGAATGGCAAAAATAAGTTCCTGTTTGCGCATTCCGCTGGGATTTTCAATTTCGTACTCCTTGGACAGCTGCATCAGTTCTTTCATGGATTTGGTTTTAAGGTCCGATAGGTTCATGAACATCTTCTCCTGAAAAGATAATTAATAAGTAAAAAAGATAAAATAAATGAATCAATGTAACAGGTTAGCCATTTTCATGTAGCATGGGTGCTGTCCAGAACTTATTTTTCCATATCCAACAAGTAAAATTGTTCATCAGAAAAATAAGTGCGGAAAAGTCCCCTGCTTTCATTAAAAAAGGATAAACTGTTACGAAACAATGAACTTTATAGTCCGGCATGAACTCGCATTGCAGTGAAATCTAGCGCTGCGGATGCATGTTTTGCCGAATATGTTTGTTGATAATTCTGACACGCTTATAAAATTTATAGTAAGGGTATCAGGACATCCTGGTCTGGATGGATAAAAAGGGCAGAATAATAAAGATCAATGGTGCGCATGCATGGCCTGAAAAAGGGTATATTGGGCGGCAGCTGCACTTAACACGTAACAAATGTAAAAAAGAGATGTATACATCCTGCAGCAGGTTGTGACAGGATTCTACTTGCTGGATGCCGGCCGGTAAAATGCTTGATACAACGTTATTCAACGATTATCAACACAAAAATACAACTGGAAATGGCTGGCAGTGACCTGGTTCCGTGCATTTATTGTTTTCAATAAAATTAAGTACTTGTTTATAAAAAATAATTGTGGTGTGCCTGTCCTGAAGGCTGAAAAAGCGGCCTCTTCGGGGCAAAAGAGACTGCCCACGGAATACACGGAATTTCACGGAAGATGCGTTGCTTCGAAACTCTTTAAAAACTTCCTTGCCTTTCCGTGCCTGCCCCGTGTATTCTTCTTTAATACACTGGGATGTTCCGTGGGCAAAACCTCCTGGCTTTCTTTGAAAATGAAACAACACGTTGGTTTGAAATTTGTGCAAAGAGCCTAAATATCTTCCTGGTCATCATGTTCTTGGACTTCCGGACTCAGGATGTCTGCAAAAAGAGCCTCCACCCTGGACTTGGCCTCTTCCTGGTCTATGCTCAGGGCATAAGACAGCTCCATGGATATGAGCCCCATGGCCTGCTCCATCAATCTGCGCTCTCCAAAAGACAACTCTTTGTCCCTGCTGATGAGAAACAGCTCCTTAAGAACATAGGCGACATCCTGCAGGTCTTTGCTCTTGAGTTTGTCTGAATATTCCCGGTAACGCCTGTTCCAGTTCTGCCCGGAGTAGCCGGTGAAATCCGAGCGATCCTCCAGGAAGGATAGAATTTCCTGTCCCTGGCCCTTGCCGCTGACAGGTCTTAGACCCACGTTGTCAGCATTGTTTACCGGGACCATCAAGGTGACGTTGTTGCTGAGAATGCGTACTATGTACAGTACCGCCTTGGCTCCGCCCAGGTCCTGTTCTTCAATCTTTTCAACCCTTCCCACGCCCTGCGCGGGATAGACAACCAGTTCGCCAACTGAAAACACTTTAGGCCTCCTAAACCTGATTCGGTTCCATGCGATGCCTTGTATCTCCCGTAGCCGGATAATGATCCGGGCGGTAAAACAGGTCGCAGCCGGCAGGTCCATATTTTGGAATGAACAGGGGATTGGAAGTGGAACCCAGAGGTTCACGGCTGTAAAAGCCTCTTCTTCGCCTGTTGGAGTGATTGTAGCTCAAAGGGTTTAAATAGTCCATGAGTGATTTCAAATTTTTAAATATTGTGTGCCTGGTCGCCTCCAGGAGAATTTATGTGCTGAAGGGCAGGCTGTTTCCCGTGTGTGAATAAAAGGCGTAAGGCGGCTACGGATCTGTCCAGAGAGTCTTTCAGGTCATTCTGCTCTTCCGGAGTAAACTTCTGCAGCACATATTCAGAAAGAGAAATCTGGTCTTCAGGGCGACCAACGCCTATCCTCAGCCTGGCAAAATCCCTGGATCCAAGATGATCTGCTATGGAACGCAGGCCATTGTGTCCTGCAAGACCGCCGCCGAATTTGAGCTTGACCCTGCCCAGAGGGAGATCCACTTCATCATGCACAACCAGAATACTCTCCGCCAGGATGTTCAGCCGGTCCGCCACACGGGCCACGGCTTTTCCGCTTCGGTTCATGTAGGTCATGGGCTTGAGCAGATACCTTGCAGCCGGGTCCTCAGGCATGGTCCACTCCCAAAGGGTGAACTCATTTTTTTCATCAAGACAGCGGACATGCTCCCCTGGCTCCCACCGGGCAGAATCCATAGCGTGATCCAGGACCAGAAAGCCCATGTTGTGCCTGGTATTTCTGTAGCGGTTGCCAGGGTTGCCAAGCCCGGCTATCAGCCTTGGCCCGGTTATCCGGCCTGCTGGATTGTTCAGGTTGGGCATTGCGGTTTTAAAATCTCTTAGACCTTTCCCCAGGGTTCGATCTGCAGCAAACAGGTTTTTTACTCCCTGGACTGTACCCCTTTGAAGGGCGGTCCAGGGAGAGCACTTTTGCTTTGAAGCTTTGTTAGAAACACTTCAGAATGGAAGCCCCCGGTCAAGTCAAAGCCTTAGCCCTGCAGGTGCTGCAGAACGTACATGAATATGCAGGTCTTGAAATGGTATTTGCTGGTGTTTTTTTGGCTTGCCCTGCAAAAATGGCCGGGAAAATATCAGCAGGGCTCCCAGGGACAGGCTCGTCAGCTGGCCGGCTCTATTCTTCTGCAGCCTCTTCTTCAGAAGCCTCCCGGGCACCTTCTTCTTCCGAACCTTCTTCAGCCTCAGCCTCGGGTTCTTCCTGCATGGGCGGAACCAGACCGACAACGGCAAAGTTTTCCTCAAAGGTGACCTTGGCTCCGGCGGGCATTTTCAGGTCTTCAATGTAAATATTGTCCCCGATGTCCAGCTTTGAGACATCAATGGTCACCTGGGAGGGGATGTTGGCCGGAAGACAGGTCAGGTCCAGTGTCTGCCGGAATATGCGCATGATTCCGCCGTCTTCCGCCCCCTTGGGAGTGCCTTTGACCTCCACCGGTACGGCAATAGTGACTTCCTTGGTCAGGTCCACACCGTAGAAATCAACATGCATGTATACTTTCTTGTAGGGATGGCGGTCTATGGACCAGATGAGGCATGGCTTCCTGTGAGTCTCTCCGCTGTGGGTATATTCCAGTTCCACAACATTAGTGGTGCCCACCTGGTTCCAGGCCTTGTAGAAGGGGCCGTTTCTAACCTTCAAAGGCAGAGTCTCGCCGGAAGAGTCATAATAGACTCCGGGTACATAGTCGTTTTTGCGCAGTTTCCGGGCTGCAGATTTGCCTTTTTCGTTACGTACTTCGACTTTAAGATTGTAAAGTTCGGACATTTTTATTTTGCTCCTTGATGCAGATCCGGCCGTTTTTGCCTGCCGGTAAATTTTTAATTTGTAAGTGTTTAACGTCCGGTTATTAATGCGAAAAAAGAACGCTGACAGAAGACTCTGTGTGAATGTTGTGGATGGCCTTGGCTAAAAGGCTGGCCACGGAAATCACCTGGAACTTCCCGCTGGCCCTGGCTTTTTCGCTCAGGGGTATTGTGTCAGTGACCACTATTTCGGAAAAGTGGGACTGTTCCATCCTCTCGATGGCCGGTCCGGACAGTACCGGATGGGTGGCACAGGCAAGCACTTTGCTGGCTCCTTTTTCAGACAGCACCTTGGAGGCCTCCATCATGGTGCCCCCGGTGTCGATCATGTCGTCCAGGACTATGGCCACTTTGTCTTTGACATCGCCTATGACCCGCATGGCCTGGGCCGTATTGGGAGTGTCGCGGCGCTTGTCGATTATAGCCAGTTCCGCACCGATTCTCTTGGCGTAAGCCCTGGCTCTCTCTGTACCTCCTGCGTCGGGGGAGACCACAACAGCCTGATCCCCGAACTGCTTCAGGTAGGTCAAAAGTACTTCAGCAGCAAAAAGATTGTCCACCGGGATATTGAAAAAAGCCTGAATCTGCCCTGCGTGCAGGTCTATAGTCAAAATGCGGTTTACGCCGGAAACGGAGATGAAGTCGGCAACCAGTTTGGCGCTTATGGGAACCCTGGGGACGACCTTGCGGTCCTGACGGGCATATCCGTAATAGGGTATCACTGCAGTAACCCGGCCAACACTGGCCCTTTTGAGGGCGTCCAGCATGAGACAGAGCTCAAGAATATTGTGATTGACAGGGGCACATGTGGGTTGAACCACGAAAACGTCATCACCCCTGACATTGTCTCCGATTTCGACCCTGCTTTCTCCGTCGCTGAAAGTGCAGACCAGGGTAGGACTAAGCGTCATTCCCAGGTGGTCACATATTCCTCTGGCGAGTTCAGGGTTGGCGTTGCCGGTTATTATTTTCAGTTCCCTGTGTCCAGGCATGGACATGGTCCTTTTTGTTGGCTGGGGCGGAAGGATTCGAACCTCCGAATGACGGGACCAAAACCCGTTGCCTTACCGCTTGGCGACGCCCCATCAGTTGATTCTGGAATAGTAAAAGGAAACATTCTGACGGTCAAGGGTGTGGCAGGCCTGCGAAAGATACTTTCTTTCGCGGAAAAAGGCGCACAGGCTTGACCCCGAGCCGCTCAGAACACAGCCGCTTGCACCGGCCTGAAGCATTTGTGTCTTAATGCTTCCAAGCCCTGGATATTCAGCAAATACTGTTTTTTCAAAACAGTTGCTGAGAATTATCCGTTCAAAAGGCGATCTATTATCTGTTAAGGGTCCGGTTGTCAATACTGAGTCACCAGGTGGGCGGGAGTCCCTGGTTTTCTGGTCATGGGCCTGATAGGCCCTGGCCGTATCTATGCTTACTTCCGGGCAGATGACAAGCAAGTGCAGTCCATGCAGGCCTATATGCACCGGCGATACGATTTCTCCCTTGCCCGTGACCCGGGCTGGCCTGTTGTAAATGAAAAAGGGCACGTCCGCCCCCAGCTCTGAAGCCAGTTCAAAAAGTTTTTCCCTGGTAAGGGCGGTGGCCCTGTTTAAGCTGTTGAGAAAAAGCAGAAAAGAAGCCGCGTTGGAGCTGCCCCCGCCGAGTCCGGCCCCCACGGGAATGTTTTTGCTCAGGTAGACCTTGAGTCCGGGGCGAAATCCGGTTGCTGCGGCAAAAAGCTTATAGGTGTTCAAAAGGATATTGCTGCTTTTTTCCAGGCTCTTGGGGCAGGCGCGCAGGGAGATCCCGGAGCCGGGTACAAGAATGACATCGATATAATCCCCCGGCCTGGACAGGGGATAAAAAATGGAATCCAGATTATGGTATCCATCCCGGCGTTTGTCCAGTATTTTCAGGTAAAGATTTATCTTGCAGCCGGACTTTATGCTGTAGGTTTTGCTCATGGGCTTTATCTTTGCCGGCGGCATGTCCGGATGAACATGCCGCCTGTCATATGTTTTCAGGTGTTAATCCCTGAGCGGTATGGTCCTGAAGATATTCTGCCCCTGCCTGTTTACCAGCAGCATGAGCACCTGCTTGGGCTTGGCATCTTCTTCCAGGATGGTGAAGAAATCATTGGTACTGTCCACCCTCTGACCGTTGGCCTGCAGGATCAGATCTCCCGGGGCGATGTCTGCGCGGTGGGCCGGGGACCTTGGCTCAACTTCGGTTACAAGCAGGCCCTGGGGCTCGCTTAAGCCCAGCTGCTCAGCCTCTTCCTGTGAAGGGGAACGAAAAGACATCCCCAGGTCAGCCTTTTCGCTCTCCGGTTCCGGTTCGGGACGTTCAGCCAGGCCTTCCAGGTCTCTTTCCCCCAGGGTTACGGTGACATCTTTTTTCTCACCGTCTCTGTAGAATCCAACAGTGGCTTCAGAACCGGGGGCCAGTTGTCCAATTTTCCTGGTAAGGTCGGAAGAGTCTTCAACAGAGTCGCCGTTCAGGGAGACAATAACGTCACCGGCTTCCATGCCGGCTTCTTCAGCGGGATCGCCGGGAGTTACGCCGGCAACCAGGGCACCTCTGGCTTCCTCCAGGCCCAGGGCGTCAGCGATATCCTGGTCGACATTCTGGATGGTTACGCCCAGCCAGCCGCGGCTGACTTTCTGATCCGTCTTAAGCTGGCTGATGATGTCTTCAGCCATGGTGCTGGGTATGGCGAATCCGATTCCCTGTCCTGCGGCTACTATAGCCGTATTGATCCCTATTACCTCGCCCTGCATATTTAAAAGAGGTCCGCCGCTGTTGCCGGGATTGATGGAAGCATCGGTCTGGATGAAGTTGTCATAAGGGCCGGCACCTATTACCCGCCCCTTGGCGCTGATTATTCCTGCGGTAACAGTGTGATTGAGTCCAAAGGGGTTGCCTATGGCCACAACCCACTGCCCCACCTTCATGTCTTCGGAGTTGCCGAACTCCAGGGTGGGCAGTTCCATATCAGTATTGATCTTTATAAGGGCCAGGTCGGTCTCAGGGTCAGTACCGATTATCTCTGCTTCAAATGTTTTTTCTTCGTCTTCCAGTCTGAAGGTGGCCTTGATTTCCTCCGCCCCTTCAACCACGTGATTGTTGGTCACTACGTATCCGTCCTGGGAAATGATAAAGCCAGAGCCAAGGGAACGCTGCTCTCTGGGCTGACGCTCCCTTTCACCGAAAAATCTTTCGAACTGGTCAAAAAACTCCTCAAAAGGGTGCCCGCGATCCTGGAAACCGCGGAAAAAATCCCCCATCTCAGGCCTTTCTACTTTTTTCACAGTGCTTATGTTGACTACCGCCGGGCCTGCCTTTTCAGCCAGATCTGAAAATTCCGGCAGGGAAGCCCCTGCAATGCTGCCGGACCAAATAAAAAATAAAGTCAGCAATAAAAAGGTTTTGATATATAATCGCATTGTTCCTCCAAAAAATAGGTTTGCCGGTTTTTATAAAGTGTGTTCACGAGGAGAGGTCCTTGTTTTGAGGCGAAAAAGCCTGCTGGAATAAAAAGCAAAATAACACCTGCTGCTTGATTGTAAAGGTTAAAAAGACCTGTCCATCCAAACTTTTTTGTTTTTTAAAGCCAGAACTCTGCAGATGATCCTGGTGCCTGTCAATGAAAGTATTCAGGCATCAGGGAAAAAAGGAAATTTTCAGGGACGAAAGTTTAAGTTGATTTAAAAAGCTGTTTTTTTTAGACTGACTCCGTTTGCCCGGGATAAACATAATTTTTTGGCACTAACAATTTCGTTGCCCACTGGCGGCTTTGCCGCTCACGGCTGGAGAGTACGCCTGAAGGCTGTTCCGGTTGGTGGTGACCGACGTCCCCTGCATGGCTGAAATTGTGTTATCCCCTTGCTTATATTGGATCTCTTTATCGGTTAGTATCTTTTAGCGCTTTGCATGTGGCATGGGGACTGGCTCTCCCCGCACTTATTTTTAAAATTCCGTCAAACATCCTTCAGAAAAATAAGTGCGGGGGTGCCTGTCCCCTGCTTTCCTTAAAAGCGCTAAACAGATACAATCGGTTACAAATTTTTGGTGTCTACTGTATTGTCTTCATAAATAATTGCTGTCAATTTTGTTGAAAAACAAAAGGCTGGATACATGATTAAAACGGATATACCAAGACCCTGGCTGGAATACTACGACAGTGAAGTAAGTTCTTCTCTGGATTACGAAGATATACCCGTATATGAATACCTGGACCGGGTAGCATCTAAGCATCCCCGGCGCAGGGCCATAATTTTCAACAACTGGAAGATAAATTACAAAAAGCTCCAGGAACTGACAGAGAATGTAGCAGCCAATCTTCGAAGCTACGGTTTGAGTCCCGGTGACAGAGTGGCCATTATGCTGCCCAATCTGCCCCAGACAGTCATCACCTACTGGGGAGTGCTCAAGGCTGGTGGCACGGTGGTCATGACCAATCCTTTGTATATGGAAAAGGAGATCCTGCACCACTTCGGCGATTCTGAGTCCAAGTTTCTGATTACCCTGGATATGCTCTGGCCCAAGCTTTCAGAGCTTCTGCCAAGGCTCGGCCTGGAGCGCGTTTTTGTGACCAGCATCCCGGATTGTCTGCGTTTTCCGCTGACCTGGCTTTATCGTTTCAAGATGCACCGGGAGAAAAAAGCAGTCGACATCCCTTATGATGAAGAAAAGATTCTTCCCTGGACATCACTTATCCAGAAGGGTGAAGTTTTTTTGAAATATACTCCGGAGCCCAGGCAGGACCTGGCTGTACTGCAGTATACAGGGGGTACCACAGGGATGTCCAAGGGGGTCATGCTGACCCATTACAACCTGGCCGCCAATGTACGCCAGGCCATGTCCATGCTGCACAATATACAGCTGGGGGAGCACACTGTACTGGGTCTGCTTCCCTATTTTCATATTTACGGCCTGACAGTATGCGTCAATTTCGCCACGGCCATCGGTGCCACCCTGGCCCCGTACCCCAGGTTTGTCCCCAGGGATGTCCTGAAGGCCATCCACAAAATCAAACCCACCATTTTTCCCTCTGCTCCGGCTGTTTTCCAGGCGCTTTTGCAGCAAAAGGACATTGACAGTTATGACCTGTCCTCCATTGACTACTGCATTTCCGGGTCCGCGCCCATACCGAGAGAGTCAATCGAGAAGTTCAACAAGACCACCGGGGCCGAGATCATCGAGGGCTACGGCCTGACCGAAGCTTCACCCATCACTCATTTCAATCCACTGCGGGGCAAGCGCAAAATCGGTTCCATAGGGCTGCCTTTTCCGGATACCGATGCAGCCATTGTAGACATGGACAGCGGAGAAGGACCTCTTTCCTCCAATGAAACCGGAGAGCTCATTGTAAAAGGCCCTCAGGTAATGAAGGGATACTGGAATCAGCAGGAGGAAACCGCCCAGACCCTGCGGGACGGCTGGCTTTATACCGGGGATATTGCCTATATGGATGAAGAGGGTTATTTTTATATAGTAGACCGCAAGAAAGACCTGATCATCACCGGAGGTTACAATGTGTATCCAAGGGAGATAGATGAAGTTCTTTACGAACATCCAGGTGTTAAGGAAGCTGTGACTGTGGGCATTCCCAATTCCACCAGGGGTGAGGTGGTCAAGGCGTTCGTGGTGCCAAAAGAGGGCCAAGAGCTAACCAGGGCGGATATTGTCTCCTTCTGCAAGCAGAAGCTGGCCAGTTTCAAGGTGCCCAAGCAGATAGAATTCCGGGAGGAACTGCCCAAGACCATAGTGGGCAAAGTTCTTCGCCGGGCCTTACGGGAAGAGGAAATGGCCAAAAGAAAGGGCGGTGATGGAAACAACAGCTGATATATTCAGTGCTTCAGTCAGGTAAAGGAGGTACCCAATGTTTTGCACCAAATGCAGTTATACCTCTTTTGATCACTTGGACCACTGCCCCAAGTGCGGTTACGACTGGGCCGCAGAGCGCAGGATTTTCAATGTAGAGTGGGTGCAGGCCCCGGGTGATTCCTGGAATTTTTCCAGTCAGGAAGATGAATCCCAAGAAGCAGAATTTTACGGGGATGGTGCTCTGGATGGTTCCAGGATGGAAATATCCGGCCGGTCAGATGAAGAGGAACATTCTTCCATGGATTTTGAAAGCCGGGAGACAAAAGGGGATGATACAGAGTTCAGCCTTGATCTGGGCAAGGAGCTGGAAGCGGATGATCCGGAAACGTCTGGCCACAACAGGACCGGCCAGAGAGCGAGAGTGGAAGAGGAGATAGAGTTTCCTGACCTGGATCTTGGTTTTCCTGAGAACAATAAAAAATAAAACTTGACTTGTTTACCTGAAAGTACTTATATTTTCTTCTTTGCGCGCCCGTAGCTCAGCTGGATAGAGTGCCTGACTACGAATCAGTAGGTCGCAGGTTCGAATCCTGCCGGGCGCACCACAAATTTCAAGGGGTTAAGGTAAAAATCTTAACCCCTTTTTCTTTCTGGGGTCCCAGAGGACACTAAGTATCCAGACGTCCGAAACAGGAGCAGGACAACCCTTAACCCCCTGTCTCTTTGTGCGGGACTCCGGGCCTGTATATTGATGTGTGGAGTGGAGTGGTCTGTGGCCTCTGACGGGACTCCTGCTAACGTCTTAGTAGATCATCACGTAACCATTCAGTCGGGCGGCTTTGACGCTCACGGATGAAGAGGGGTGCCTGAAGGCTTCGAGTGCCAACAAATCTTATTCCCAGAATGCTCCTGCCCACTGGTCAGGTTCGTAGGTGCTGTCCGGGTCGCGGGGGCGGAAAAAGCGCTGTCTGGCTTCCCCGGGGAAGAGGTCCACGGCCTCGAAAAAGACCCTGCCCTGCACAGAATACAGGTCCACGCGCATGAAGTCATAACCCTGGCCAAGCTTCTGGGCCAGGTCTATCATTTCCTGTAGATTTTCCGGTTTGTCCTGAACCGGTCCCTGGGGCAGGTCCAGGCACAGGGGCAGAATCTCCCAGTCCGGAGAGTAAAGGGTGCGCTTTGGCTCTGGAAAGGGGTGATCCACCTGGATGAAGCGGCACTGTCCGTGGAATACGAAAAATCCGTATGACCTGGGCAGCATGGCGTGGCTGTCCAGGTAAAGCCCGGTGAACATGACCACCGGCTGCACAGCCCTGCCAGGAGTTTCTCCGTCAGTCTTTGCGTGGCCGTTTAACCACTGCCTGCAGAGCTTTTCTACATCCCGGGGGTTTATGCGGCTTTTGTCCGGGATAAGGCGTACCTGGTTGTTGAAGCTGGTCTTTATGGCAAAGCTTTCAGGCAGTTCATCCCAGCTGATCTGGTCTGCACTGGAAACAGCCTGGTAAACCTCAGGCAGGACGCTTTCGTCTGCGCGGTCCTGCACCCACCGGCGCACCTGCCACCTGTCCTGCAAAGTTTCGGCGTCCGTGACCTCGCCCAGGAGCCTGCGCCGGGCCATCTTTTCATTGAAAGTGACCGGGGCGGTTAAATCCGGGTTGTATCCCAGGGCTTCTTTTATTTCCTGCATTTCCCGGCTTATTTCTTCTGGCTCAGGTCGGCGGTTGGCTGAGCTGTTTACGATCTGATCCGGGGTCGGTGGGTCCAGCTGCTGCCGGGGAGCTTTTTGTTCTGCACCGGTTGCCTTACCCTGGTTATCCGTCTCCACTCCGCAGCACTTCTTGGCTTTTTTGCCGGAGCCGCAGGGGCAGGGTGCGTTGCGGGAGAGTTTTTCCCCTCTTTGCACAGGGGTGTGGGCCGGGGTTTTCTGTCCCGGCTCCAGGGGCGGGAGCAGGTTTTCGCCGTCGGCAAAGGACTCGAAGCGCTGGATTATGTCCTTTTGCATTACATCGCGGTGGAACATGGCCCCGCATTCCAGGGCGCGCCTGGTGGAGTCCCGGTAGAACTCATCATCGTCCATGAGCCGGTATATGGTGTCCAGCCAGGGCCGGACTTCGGCCTCGGAGGGCACCCGGCTGTATTTCTGGCGGTACTTTTCCGGGATATCAAAAAGAAAACCTCCGCCGTTCAGCTGCTCGGGCATGCCGGCGTGGTTGGAGGCCAGGACAGGGATACCGCCCAGCTGGGCCTCGGCGATGCTGCGGCCCGAGGCCTCGTTCCAGAAGGAGGGAAAAAGCAGAATGGATGTGCGGGCATAGATGGTGCGCACGTCCTCCTGGTTGGGGATCCACCAGATATTTTTCATGCCGGCCAGGTCGATACCTGCTTCGGCCCACTGATCACTGCTCATGCGGCTTTCCACGGCCAGGAAAAGCAGGTCCGGACGCTCGCGCAGGGCCGTGCTCACCAGCCTGGCGAACAGGGTGGCCCCCTTGGCCATGGAGGGGTTGATCATGGTGATAAATCCTTTCCTGCGCATCTGCGGGGCCTGGGTGGACAAAACTTCCTGGGGGCTTATCTGGCTGCCCTCGGGGATCATGGTGCGCAGGACAGAGCTTTTGATGCCGATCTTTTCCTGGTAATAATCGCTTTGAAACTGCGAAGGCACCAAAACCTGGTCAAAGGGACGGAAAAGTTCGGGGTCATCGTAGCTGGGGTTGGCCAGGTAAAAGATAAGGGTTGTGCAGTTTTTCCGGGCCACCTTGATGAGTTCTTTGCACAGGCTGGAACTGCCGTAGGTCAAAACCACGTCCGGCTTTATCTGCTCCAGGGCCCTTTTGGCGTGCTGGAAAAAATCCCTGGCTTCCTCTTTGGTCAGGTTCTTGCCGTAGCTGCTTCTGGTATAGAAGATGTTGTGCTTGACCCCGTCACGCTTGATCTTGAACACCTTGCCGTAATTTTCCGGAACAGCCCGCTTGTCTCCGATGATGCTGCCCACTGGGTATTCCTCCTGGCCGTCGCACAGGGTCATGTTCACGGCGTAGGCGTCCCATCCGGCTCCGGCCAGGGTGCAGAGCACGGAGCGCATCTGGCAGGCGGCTCCGCTGCGGCGGTCCAGGGCGCACATGGGGGAGAGCCACATGATTTTCTTGGTCCGGGTCCGGGCAGAAATTTCCGGTTCTGTCTGTGGCTGATGCTGTTCCTGATGCTGAGCTTCAGGCTCACTGGAAGGAGAAGGTTGCGGGGTAGAGGCCCGGGCCGAGGCGGCCTTGAGGGCGTCAATTTTTTGCTTGAGTACGTCCAGGCGGGCCTTGGTCTCGGCCCAGTCCTCCCTGATCCTGGCGATGTCAGCATACTCGGTGAGCATGCTGATGCTGTCCGGGTAGCCTGTAAGGCCCTGCTGGATAATTTTTTCCGCCCTGTCCAGCTTGTCCTGGCCGCGCAGGGCCCTGGACAGCAGTATATATGCCTCGTGCGGAGTGTTTTTTTTGTGGCGTAATAGGATGCTGTTCAAAACCTTGACGGCGGTGGACCAGTCTTCGTTGTCCAAGGCCTGCCTGGCCTGGGCCAGGAGTTCTTCAGGATCGTGGCCGCGTCCGGCTGAAGGGGATTCGTTGAACATGGGCTTCTCCTTGCGTTGTTGCTATTTGGCTTTGAACTTTTTGTGGGGTTTTTATGCAAGGGGTGTGCCGGGAGTTTGATTAAGGGGTACAAGAGTTGGATGGAATTGAGGGATGCAGGAATTGGTATTTGCGGACAATCTCCTGGGGGTCCAGCTCGTTCCATTCCTTGAGGCCAAAATTAAGGGTGGCTTGGTCATTACGGAATAAAGGATCAGGAACTGTTTTCGGTTCCCTGTTTCGCTGCTTTGGACGCAGGGAAAGAAAGGCCTTGCATGCTGCTTGAGTCTGGCTTATAAAATATGAGAGAAGGAGATGTCCATGTCCAGCGAGCCTTTTACTCATTACCATTATCCCTGTTGCCCGAAAAAAGCTTGCCCAACGTGGTGTTGAAGAGAGTATGGTTTTTTAAACTATACAAAAACCTGATCAAATGGTTGAGAGGACAAAGGGTTGAGCTGTAGCTCAACGCAAATATTTTTTTGATGACAGTAGTTATCTACTCAGGTTGCTATACGAGGAAGAGGACAATCAACTTTCAGTGATTACAGGCTGTTTTACGTCCCAGGTCTCCAGATATTGAGAGGAACAACAGTATGAAGATTGATTATGATTCAAAGTACGATCTGATGAATATAGAATTCCTCCCTGGGGAGCCCATTGTGGATTCTTTAGAGATTAACGGAGTTGTTATTGATTACGGCAAAGATGGCAAAATTGTATCCATAGAGATAATTGATGCCTCTGAGAGGACTCAAAAAGGACCGCTGGGAAAGCTGGATTGTAACTCTTCAGGGGGGAGATATGCCAATTTGCCTGTCTTCCAGGCGGGTAATGCCTTGCTGGGGATCTTTTATTCTTCAAAACCGTGTGTGCGGAGCACCCGTGAGAAGCCTGAAGGCTTCCCGTGCCTAAGAAGATTTTTTTGGCACGGGCAACTTCGTTGCACATCCCAGTGAAACCAGCTACGCTGAAACTACGTTTGTTTCACGGGACAGGCGGGCGGCTCTGCCGCTCACGGCTGGGGAGTACGCTTCAAGTCTATTCCCGGTGGCGATTGCTGGCACCCCCTGAATAGTTACGCTGGATTTTACAATTATCAGAGACGCTGTAGCTGTTTAACAGCTTATCCATAAAATAATGCCAGTTTTGCCAAGCCCCGGATACACACCTGTTCACCTGTTTAGAAACGGCCATGTCCACACTGTATATCCCGCCCTGTTTCGCCCTGTACCGCACACTGATCCTGACCGGGAAAGAATAGACACTCCGGATGGGGATTTCCTGGATATTGACTGGCATATGAGCCGGCGCTCAGATAAAAGGACGGCCGTGGTCATAAGTCATGGCCTGGAAGGAAATTCGCGCAAAAAATATCCTCTGGGCATGGCCAGACATCTTACCCGGCTGGGAATGGACGCGGTGTGCATGAATTTCCGGGGCTGTTCGGGCACTCCCAACCGTCTGCCCCGCCTGTATCACAGTGGCGTGACTGATGACCTGGACACGGTAATCCACCATGTAATCAGGCAGGGATATGAAAATGTTTTCCTTGTGGGTTTCAGCATGGGAGGCAATCAACTGCTCAAGTATCTGGGCGAAGATCCCGGGCAGGTCCCTTGCCAGGTCCGGGCAGCCTGCTCCTTTTCCGTGCCATGCGATTTATCCGCATCATCTGCCAGGCTGGACTCAACCGTAAGCCGCATTTATGTCATGCATTTCATGCGCAGTCTCAGGGCGAAGATACGTCTGAAGGCAAAGATGTTCCCCGGGATTTTTGATGCAAAGGGCCTGAATATTACATGGAGTTTTCACGATTTCGACAACCGTTACACAGCGCCCCTGAACGGGTTCCGGGACGCGGAAGACTACTATGCCAGGGCGTCCTGCCTGCAGTTTTTGAAAAACATCCGTGTTCCAAGCCTTTTGGTCCAGGCCGGGGACGATCCCTTTCTGACTCCTTCCTGTTTTCCCCTGGAACAGGCCTCGAAAAATGATCATCTTTTTCTGGAAATCCCTGAGTACGGCGGGCATGTGGGCTTTCACCTTCCAAACAGAGAGAACATCTACTGGTCGGAGTACAGGGCAGGAGAGTTTCTGCTTGAGAAGAAGCAACCCTGAACCCCTGATAGGTTCTTCCCTCAGCGCTTTTCAGATCCTTTGGGTCTGCCCCACGGGCAGGCCGAGACACATACGCCGCAGAGATATGGAGGGATGTGCTTTTCCTGCTCATTGCTGCGGAGCTGTCCAACGCAGGCATCAAGATCAAGGGCCTCTGAACGCAAGTCATAGTGCAAAGCCGTAGAAGCATTTTTAATCGCCCCGGCAGGGCAGGCCTCCACACAGTAAGTGCACTTGGCGCATTTATTCTTGATGGGCTTACCCGCAGGCAGGACCAGGTCTGTGAGCACGGTTGTCAGGCGCACCCTGGGGCCGAACTGAGGAGTAACCAGAATCGTAGGTTTGCCCTGCCAGCCCAGTCCCGCCTGAATGGCCACGGCCTTGTGCGATATGGCAGCTGTAAAGCGTTCTTCACTCAGGATATGGCTGGCCGGGACAGGCAGGGCCTTTCCACCCCAGGACTGCAGCAGGCCTGAGATGCGGATGGCAATATGATCAAGAAGGGCGTTGACGTTCTGGTAATGCCTGGCATAGAGCGGCGTGGGCCTGCTGGTGATGTGGTCCATGATCCCGTCTGCCAGGTGCACTGCTATGGAGACTGCCCGGGGGTAACCCTGCAGGAGATCCGAAGGATCCGTTTCGATGCCTTCCAGACGTGATGTGTCCGCCACAGCCACCAGATCGGCTCCCCAGTACCGGGCTGCGTCATGAAGGGGCTTTGCGTTGGGGAGAGGTGATTTTTGCATGTATCGAACCTATGGCAAACCTGCTTAGACTGCAAGGGTTAATATTGGGCTGTTTTCCGCCATCAACGGATAAATGTTCCCTGGTGGGCCAGAACCATTTTTATCTGTCCGTAGTTGACCTCATCACCCAGTTTTTCTTTTATGTCCTTGAGGGAGTTTCCCTGAACCTCTGAAATGGCCTGTTCAATACTTTTTTGCAGTTCAAAAGAAAGAAGCTCGTCAATGCGCAGTTCTTGCTGATGGATCAGGTAGGCCAGATGGGTGTCTATGGTGGACCGGGTCAGGCCCCTGTTTTCGGCAATACTGTCCGGGCTCTGGCCCTGTCTGAACAGGTCCAGGGTCACCTGCCTGGTATCCCCTGCCTGAATCTTTTTGCTGGGCTGCTCTTTTGACTGCGAACCGGGCTTCTCCGGCAGGACCACCTTCTCTATGCCGTGTTTGCGGCGATAATCTGCGACCATATCCAAAAGTTCCTGTCCAAACCTGGCAATGGTCTTTTCCCCCACCCCGCGTATCTTCTTCAGCTCGGCCCGGGTCGCTGGCAGAGTGACTGCAATCTGGACAGCCACCCGTTGATGCAGTATCTGATACGGGGCAAGATTTTGCTCCCTGGCTTTGGCCTGACGCCATTTTTTCAAGGCCTGGAAAAGCTCTGGGTGGGCGATGTCCGATTCAGTCCACTCCGAAGCCTCAGGCTTTTTCCTGCTCCGGGGTGTAAACTCCACTTCCGCCCTGGCCACTGCCTGCAGGTACCCGGCTGAAGAAAAGCCCTGCTCACAGCTTTTAATCCCGGCCAGCTTGACGGCCAGATCCTTTTGCAGGTTGTTCAGGGCATTGACGATCCTCTTTTTTACTTCAGCATTATCAGTTTCCACCCCGGTATCCCCCAGGGGCCCGGCCAGGTTTTCCAGCCTGCCCTGAAACCACCGGGATCCCTTGCGAACCCTTTCCTGAATATAACTGTCAGATTCCGGCAGCCGCTCCGGGCTGAAAATACCGCCAAGCTCCCGCAAAAAGACCCGGCTTACCTCAATGACCTCACCTGCAAGGCCTTCCAGTTCCTTGATATCACAACCACCTGTAATCCGGACCAGGCGGCTGTTGTCCTTGAACAGACTCAACAGATACTGCAGCCGGCTCTCAAGCCGACCCATATCGAAACATTCAAGCAGCAACTGCTGCTGGTAAGCGACCCTGGCCTGATCCAGATGCTCTTTGCCGGGGGGATTCTGTCTGATCTCGCGGTCAAAGCCGAGGATAGCCTCATCCATGCCCACCCCCCGGGCGGCAAGCGGCGAGCCAAGGACCATTCCCTCCATGGTTTTGCAGCGGCTCAGGGCCACATAGACCTGGCCGTGGGTGAAGACATTCTGCACATCTATGATGGCCCGCTCAAAGGTCAATCCCTGGCTCTTATGGATGGTTATGGCCCAGGCCGGCTTCAGGGGGTGCTGAGTAAATGAACCTGCCACCTCTTCCTGGATTTCCCTGGTATCCTCATTTATGGTATACTTGATGTTTTCCCAGGTCAGCGGTTCCACTTTGACCGGTTCCGGTTCCCCTGGACAAAGAACCTGAATTTCATCCCGGGAAATGGAGGTGATCCTGCCGATCTTGCCATTGTAGTAGAGTTTTTCCGGGCCTGGATCATTGCGCACAAACATGACCTGGGCCCCTTTTTTGAGCACAAGAGAAGCAGCTGTTGGATATATCTGTTCCGGAAAATCGCCCGATATTTTAGCGGAAAACAGGTACTCCTGTCCCGGAAGTTCCTCCAGCCTGCACTTATTGATATTTTCGGCCTTTTTGTTGTGGGAGGTAAGGGTAATGTAGCCCTGCTCCGTGTCCGGGACAAAGTCCGGATCATAGCGGGTATTAAGCGCCTGGATGGATTCCGGTTCCAGCCTGTTGTCCCTTACCTGGTTTAAGATCCGGATAAAGCTGTCATCAGACTGCCGGTAAATGTGCTCAAGCTCAATACTGATGAACCTGGTTCTGGACAGGGCGTGACTGTCGAAAAAATAGACTGAATTGTAACAGCCCTGCAGAAGCTCCCATTCATGGGACCTGGCCACAGGGGAAAGCTGGTGCAGATCGCCGATCATAAGCAGCTGCACTCCGCCAAAGGGCTTATCACTGCGGCGGTGACGTCTAAGGGCCGCATCCACGGCATCTAACAGGTCTGCCCGGACCATGCTGATTTCATCAATTACCAGGAGATCCAGGCTCTGGATGATATTCTTTTTCTCCCTGCTTATTCTGAACCGGCGCTGCTGGTCCCGCTCAAAGGCCTCGCTTCCAGGCACAAAAGGCCCGAATGGCAACTGAAAGAAGGAGTGCAGAGTAACTCCACCGGCATTCAGGGCCGCCACCCCGGTGGGGGCAGTGGTGATCATCCTTTTGCTGGAAGTCTCCTGCAGCTTTTTCAAAAAAGTAGTCTTGCCGGTACCCGCCTTGCCGGTCAAAAAGACATGATGCCCGGTCTCTTCCACATAGCCTTCAGCCAGTTCCAGTGCCTCATTCGTACTCCACTCAAAGGACATGCCATCCACCCCCGACATCTCAATAATTCCCCCAAATTTCTCCTGTTCCCGGTAATTTTTCCAGCGTTACCATTTTTACGACATACAATCCAGGAGACCTTTTCTGGCTGCTATTAAAAGTTTTCGGCGGGTCAATCTCAATCTGAATGGTTTTGCCGGGGCTGGCAGGCGTCCGGGCGGAGGATGATTTCCAGAACCTGCTGTGATGGGACCCCTGAACGGCTATGGACTACCAGGATTTTGGAAACAGCTGCCTGTCAGGGGTCTGCTTAGATTCCGGGCAGACCCCTGACAGGTAGTAATCAAAAAAAGAATATCAGTTTACTGTTGCTTCGGAGGAGCTGCAACGCCAGCTGTTTTCCTGTCCGGTAAGCACCCTGTGGATATTTTCCTCATGTCTCCAGAAAACAAGGGCCATGATTATAAGCGATACCAGGATATAGCCGAAGTTGCCGGTGAGCAGAAACAGAACCGGAGCTGCGGTTACCAGGGCCAGTGAGCCCAGGGCGACGTAACCGGTCAGGTAGACGATGGCCAGGCAGATGCCCAACGCCCAGGCAGTAACCGTGGTTGAAAGGGCCAGGAACACGCCCACAGTCGTAGCCACACCTTTTCCTCCCTTGCCGTAGAGAAAAACCGAATACATATGCCCGATTATTACTGCCAGGGCGGTCAGAGAGATAAAGATAACAGACGTGGAAAACTGCATGGCGACCCACACCGGAATAAAGCCCTTGAGCAGGTCAAGCACAAGGACCGTGATTCCGTACCTGAAACCGCAGAGCCTGGCCACATTGGTTGCCCCAACGTTTTTGCTGCCCTGATACCGGGGGTCAATCCGGCAGAAATTAGTAGCCACAAGGACGCCAAAGGGTAACGAACCCAGAAGATAACATAACCCAAGCCAGATTATGGAAACCATTGCACACTCCTTCTCAATTGTGTTTTCCGGATAAAAGGTGACCTGCAAGCCCGTACCTTGAACTGATAGGACTTGAATTCGAACGCTTGAACAACTTAATGAGGCTATATAACCTGAGCCGGGATAAAAGTAAATTTGAAATTTTGGAAAAAAAGACTTGCAAAAAATAACAGTCTCAGATAAATAATTATTTCTTTAAGGGGACAAGCCGAGGTAGCTCAGTCGGTAGAGCAGGGGACTGAAAATCCCCGTGTGGGCGGTTCGATTCCGTCCCTCGGCACCATAAATTTCAAGGGCTTACATCGATCTTGGTGTAAGCCCTTACTCTTTTCAAGCCATGTACTCACTATGTACTCATCAGAAAAAATCTGCCCAATGTACTCACTCTGTCCCCTGTCTAATATCCACCATGCCCATTACTCCCACCATCGTGTTTCACGATAGTGCTTTGAGCCTTCCCTGTCCAATACCCTCAATACCCATTACTACCCCCTCCCCCATATCCGCTTTGAATTCAAGGGCGGGGGGCCAAGTTCTAACAACCCCCATCTATGATTAAACCAATTTTTGGATTGCCCCCTAACCTGGGAGGAAATAACCCCTTACGCCAGAGGGGGGTTTGGAAGCTGAAATGGTTTTCAGAGAAAAATATGGGGAGAGCATGGGCATACAGGTTTTCAGCCAAAATATTGCCCAGATATGCCCGTACAATCATGCTTTTAAAACGCCCACCCCAGAAGAATCCCTGACGTCTGTGCTTTTTGTTGTAATACCTGGTTCACCCGGTTAAATCCCCCGCACCAAAAATGAGATAGCTAAAAATAGAAGGAGGTTACATATGATGAGGAATTACATGAAGTGTAAGGAGGGTGATGTGCGGGGTGCTGCTACCGCAGCATTTAACCGGGTTCACCCGGTTAAATCCCCGCACAGACAATGGGTTTAGCAAAAAAAATAGAGAGAGGAAATATATGATGAGGTACTATGAAGGGGTAGGGAGGATGGTGTGCGGGGGCCG
Source organism: Desulfonatronospira sp. MSAO_Bac3 (assembly GCF_003838035.1). Lineage (NCBI taxonomy): Bacteria > Pseudomonadati > Thermodesulfobacteriota > Desulfovibrionia > Desulfovibrionales > Desulfonatronovibrionaceae > Desulfonatronospira > Desulfonatronospira sp. MSAO_Bac3. The sequence goes on from NZ_QYZY01000023.1 coordinate 37,999, forward strand.
CTACGCGGCATTTAACGCGGCATTTAACCGGGTAAAGTTCTGCTTGATGTCCTTCGCATAGGCACCAAGGCTGCAAAGCCTCTTCTTGACCTCAGCCATCCGGTCAGCAGGTATCTCGACCTTGTCACCGTAATAGTCCTGCCACCTCTTGATGACATCTGAATTGGAAATCTCATCATCAGGGTGCATCCGGGCCACTAAGTGGAAATGATTCCCCATAATGGCACCGGATATGCCAGCAATAAGCATCGGGCTATCTTTGATCACTACTCACCTGCCTTTTGGATTGCAAGTTCATAGACATCCTTGCTGAGACGAAAGCCACCTTTTTGTTGCAATAAATCCAGTTCCTGGGATAGATTTGATAACAGGGAGTTTCTTTTGGCCCAGATCAAAACACCAACTGTGCCTAAAACTGTGTACTGCAGTCTTACAGCGATACTTCGAGCACTTTTTTCATCCAGCAGTAAAATATCAGCGTTGATTTCCTGATTCAGAGCAATAACTTCAGCTTCTCCGCGGTCAAGAGATACCTGAAGTGAAAGACTGAAAACCTTATTTTGTACCTGCTGGGTGGTAATCCACTCTGCACGGGCGACCTCTTGAGCACCAGGCAAACCATGGCCGGTTTCAACCACTTCCTCCCAGACTGCCCAAGGAACAATTATTCCTTGCGGAAACCTGTTGTGCAAAATGCTTAACCTGCCGATGGAGCTAAGCCCTATGAGAACAGACGAATTGGATATGGCCTTCATGGAAGAGAATCCAAGGTAGACAGGTCTCGATCCAGCTCTTTTGTATCGTACTGCCTGGGTATGCCTTCCCGGGACAGGAGCAAAAGAAATTCCCACTTATCCATGCCAGCCATGTGGCGGGCTTTTCCCAGAGAAAGAAGCCCTTTTTCATAAAGCCGTAAGGATAGTTCCCGGCGAAGCCTGCTTTCCTGTTCTTCCGGGGGTATGCGCAGGGCATCCTGCAGATCGTTGTCGAGTTCCAGACGTATGCTCATTGAAGTAGCCTCCTAAATTCAGATAAGGCTATCTTATTGAACGCCGGGCCTGAAGTAAAGGTTGTTTCTATTCATGCGAATCGTAGACTTCATACCCGTGGTCATTGCACAGCTTATCCCGCCTGGCAAGGCTTAGGTCATGAAGAACCATCTCTTTTACCATGTCCTGAAAGGATATCTCCGGGGTCCAGCCAAGCTTTTCCCTGACTTTGGCCGGGCCTCCAAGCAGGGACTGCACTTCTGTAGGTCTGAAATAGCGGGGATCGACATGAACCCGCACTCTTCCCTGCTCATCCTTTCCCATTTCATTTACGCCCTGCCCATCCCAGTTGAGCTTAATCCCAAGCTCTGCAAAGGCCAGTTCGCAGAAGTCCCGCACGCTGTGCTGCTCTCCCGTAGCTATTACAAAATCCTCCGGCTCATCCTGCTGCAGCATCAGCCACTGCATGCGCACGAAGTCCCGGGCATGGCCCCAGTCTCTTTTGGCATCCAGGTTACCCAGATAAAGCGTACCCTGAAGGCCCAGGGCTATTCTGGCGGCTGCCCGGGTAATCTTGCGGGTTACAAAGGTCTCGCCTCTAATGGGTGATTCGTGGTTAAAGAGAATCCCGTTGCAGGCATACATGCCATAAGCTTCCCGGTAATTAACCGTAATCCAGTAGGCATAGAGCTTGGCTGCTGCGTAAGGGCTTCTTGGATAAAAAGGGGTTTTCTCGGTCTGGGGAGTCTCCACGGCCTTGCCGAACAGCTCTGATGTTGAGGCCTGGTAGAACCTGGTCTTGTCTGTCAGGCCCAAAAGTCTGATTGCTTCCAGTATTCTAAGCGTACCCAGGGCATCGGCATTGGCGGTTTATTCGGCAGTCTCAAAGGAAGCCTGCACATGGCTCTGGGCTGCCAGATTGTAGATCTCGTCCGGCTGCACCTGCTGGATTATCCGGATCAGATTTGTAGCGTCTGTCAGGTCGCCGTAGTGCAGGATGAAGTTTCTGTTTTCAGTGTGTGGATCCTGGTACAGGTGGTCCACACGGTCAGTGTTGAAGCTTGAGGCCCTGCGCTTGATGCCGTGGACTGTGTAGTTCTTGTGCAGGAGCAGTTCTGCCAGGTATGCTCAGTCCTGGACTGTTATGCCGGTGATGAGGGTTTTTTTCATAAGCTGTTTGTCCTAGTCAAGGTTACAGGAAATACCGATAATCAGAAACACTCAGGGCCTGGGCAAGCTTGCGGGCTCGTTCTTTACCAATCCCTCTTTTGCCGTTTTCCATCTCACTTGTCTGATGCTGGGGAATTCCGGTCTTAAGCGACAGCTCCTTCTGCGTCAAACTCTCTCTGGTTCTGTAGGCCCGAAGAGCTATCTGGGGGTTTTTGTCCATATATTCAGGAAAAACATCAGCTACAGAATAGGCAGGCTTGTCCTCGTCTTCCAAAAACTGAGCATATTGTTTAATCTTGCCTGCAATACTGCGTCGAACACGCAAATTCAGCGTGATTATTTCTTCATCAGTATGGGGCTTTTTCATGGGTTCCGACATAAGCTATCTCCACCACCTTGACTTTTCCCTGGACTTC
>NZ_QYZY01000247.1:0-1684 GCF_003838035.1 Desulfonatronospira sp. MSAO_Bac3
ATGTTGCTGTCACATATGGAGATCCATCCTTTTATTCAAAGGTGGGGTTTCAGTCGCTTTCAGAAAATGTAATTCAGGCTCCGCTAAAGCTTTCAATGCCTTTTGGCTGGCTTGGCCAATCTTTAACGGTAGAGCCGATTCCAACTATTAATGAACGTCCCATGTGCGTTAAGGAATTCAATGCCCCCGTTTATTGGTAAACAAAAGAACATAACAATCACATGCACTCGGACAGCAATAAGCGCCGCTCGTTCCTCGCTCTGCTTTTTGTTGCCGGTGATGTAAAGCGGTTGGACAGCCAAACAATAAGGAGATACTACGTGGCTACCAAGCATAATAACGGTGCCAACCTCGGCTTTGAAAACCAGATGTGGGCCGCAGCTGACAAACTCCGGGGCCATATGGACGCCTCGGAGTACAAATACGTGGTCCTGGGGTTGATTTTCTTGAAGTACATCTCTGATTCCTTTCAGGCCAAATATATCAAACACCCTCGCTTCCCTCCGCGACACCCTCCTTCCCAGACTCATTTCCGGCAAACTGCGTGTCCCGGATGCCGAGAAGTTTGTTGAGGAGTCCGGAGTATGACCAACGAAATAATCCTTTACAGCACCCCGGAAGGCAACAAGAAAGTCGGCGTTTTGTACCATGATGAAAGTTTCTGGATGACGCAGAAAGCAATCGCAGAACTTTTCGACGTTGAAGTCCCGGCTATCAGCAAACACCTTGGCAACATCTACGATTCAGGAGAGTTGGAGCGGGAGGCAACTATTTCCATTTTGGAAACAGTTCGTCGGGAGGGCAACCGCAACGTCAAACGAAAGCTGGAATATTACAACCTCGACGCCATCATTGCCGTGGGGTACAGGGTCAACAGCTATCAGGCCACCCAGTTCCGGGTCTGGGCGACCAAGACACTCAAGGAATTCATTATCAAGGGATATGTGCTGGATGATGAACGACTCAGGCAGGAAAAACATTACGGATCCTGCGCAGATACGGTTATCCTCCCGATAAGCAGGAGAAAGCGACTCAGACCGTCCTGGAACAGGCGGAGGTTCTCTGCCGGCAGTGGGTGGCTGTATGATCTGCATTAAACCTTAAATTCAAAAAAGGATATCCAAGCCGTCAAGACAGTGGAGAATACATGCCCCACATCCACGTAACCTGCGCCATTATTGAGCGAAACGGGCTGGTCCTGGCGGCCAGGCGCAGCGCTTTAATGCAGCTGCCCCTGAAATGGGAATTTCCTGGGGGCAAGATAAGAGCCGGGGAAGATCCAGGAGAATGTCTGAAAAGAGAAATCCGGGAAGAACTGGCTCTAGAGATTGACATTGCGGGTGAATTGTCCCCAGCTACTCATCACTACCCGGACTTCATTGTTACCCTTTATCCTTTCATCTGCAAGGCAAAGACCTCCGGATTCAAGCTTGCAGAACATGCAGAAGCTGCCTGGTTTCCACCGGGCGAGCTTACCGGCCTGGACTGGGCCGAGGCTGATCTGCCGGTCCTTGATGCATACCTTGCAACGCTTGAGAGAAAGAGCTGATGGCCAACAAGCTTGCTTATGGCATTTATGACGCCCTGCTGGATAACCGCCTCCAGAGCATACTGGACCAGTATCCAGAACTGCGAACAGTTCTTGGAAAAATAGATACAGAGGAACAGCCGGCCAGGTATGCGG
>NZ_QYZY01000248.1:0-1281 GCF_003838035.1 Desulfonatronospira sp. MSAO_Bac3
TCAAAATCTTCCAGAGCGCCCAGAAGTTTTTCCCCGCCCCGGCTTACAAAACGCTCAGGCTGCTGCACCCTGAAGACCGAGTCTTCAGGCATTGCCTGTCCCGGCTTTTCCACCCGGACTTCCCGGTCTTCCAGGTTCAGGTAGACCTGCCCGGCCATGATCAGCCTTTTGGCTGCTTCCTTAGATTCAGCCAGGCCCTGTTCATGCAGCAGCAGGTCTGCCCGGTATTTTCTGGAACGCATGCTCTTTAAGGAAGTGGAGGGCTTCCTGTCGCAGACAGGAGTTTCACCGGGGCTCTAACCATGCCCCATACCCCATGCCCCATGCCCCATGCTCCGTGCGCCATGCCCCATGCTCCTCACGCCCAGTGTATCAGGCCCAGGCAGTGGGGATCCAGAAGCAGGGAATGGTGAGGCAGAATACGCACAGTATACCCGAAGCGCCCGGTCTCGAAAGTTTCCAGTTTACCCTCGTAGAGGATCCAGCCGTCATCAAGCTTCTTTTTCTGCTGCATGAGAACCGTCTTGCGGCTGAGGAAACTGCCGTCCATGTCCACATCACCGGCGTATATCTCCACCTGGATGTCCTCGGTTGACAGTCCATTGACATCTATTTCGGCACTTACGGTTATTTCATCCCCGGCATACAGCTCATCCTCAGCCGCTGCCCGGACATTGCGGATCTGGACGCTGCCCCACTTGGTCATAAGCTCCATTCTCCAGTCCGCCAGTGACTTGGCCTTTTCAAAGTTGTTCTTTTCCAGGGCCATAAAGTTCTTGTAGGCCGGGAGATACGCAGTCTCCACATAGTCTTCAACCATGCGGTGCGAACTGAACTGCGGGGCCAGGTCCCGCAGGCCGTTTTTCATCTTGCGCACCCATTCCGTGGGCAGGCTGCCATGCCTGCGGTCGTAAAATGTGGGCACAATTTCCTTTTCCAGGACGTTGTAAAGGTAGTGACTCTCCACAAGGTCCTGGTATTCCTGGTCGGAATAGCTCTCCCCCATACCTATGGCCCAACCGTAGCGGTTGTCCGTGGTATATGCCTCGTCCCACCAGCCGTCCAGGGTACTGAAGTTGAGCACCCCGTTGGCCACGGCTTTCATTCCGCTGGTGCCGCAGGCCTCCAGAGGACGTTTGGGGTTGTTAAGCCACACATCGCACCCCTGCAGCATGTAGCTTGCAATCTCCATATCGTAGTCTTCCAGGAAAACAAGGCGGTGGCTTAAATCTGCCTCCCGGGCGTGCTGCACGATCTGCTGAATGATCTTCTTGCCTTCCA
>NZ_QYZY01000249.1:0-9417 GCF_003838035.1 Desulfonatronospira sp. MSAO_Bac3
GCCGGAAGCCGCAGATTGCATTAGCCATCCAGCACTCACTTTCTTCCGGCACCCATGAATGCAGGAAAAAAGTGAGTGCTGGAGTGATAACCTTTTGGCCTGGCTTCCGGCCAGGACAAAAATGTTTTTCTCTTAATCAATCTCTTAATCCTGTTAATCCTGTCAAAAAAGCTCTTTTCTTTATTGGGTTGCGGGCATGGCCCGCGTTAGAGCTTTTGAACCTCACTGTTGACCAGTTGCAATACTTTTGTCTGCACCTCTTCCAGGGCCTTTTGTACCTCGGGGCTTAACCCCTCCTGCATTTTTTCCGGGATGTGGGCAGCCCGGACAACAATGATGCTCAGCTTTATTTCCGTAGTTTCCTGCAATTCTTTCAGCAGGTTGGTGGTAGGAAACTGGTGCATGGAAAAATCAGAAATCTTTTTGGGGTCCACCCGGGAGATGTCTATTTCCCGGACTTCACCAGGCTCCATGTCTTCATCTGTGGTGCTGTCGATAATTATCACCCTCTGGGGATGGTTATCACTTAAGATCAGATCAAAAATAAGGGGCCTTATGGAAGTGCCCGCGTCAATACAGGCCACGTCTTGACCAACATCCCCCCTGTCCTGAAGTGCCTTGATCGCCAGCGGCCCCAGGCCGTCATCACCGTACAAGGTATTGCCACAGCCGAAAACCACCACTCTGGAATCAAACATGCTGGACCAGTCCATTTTCCCCCCGCAACCAAAAATTTAAGCCGCCTCCACCAAGGTGAAGACGGCTTCTTATAAACTATTTGTCAGCTTCTGTCTAACAATACCGCGGCACTATTTTCAGAGAACTGACAAATACTGCCTTATGTACTCATGGTCTCCAGGACGTTGCCGCTGGAATCCAGAACCTTGAGCTCTACGTTTACGCCGCCATCCAGGCGGTGAGTAGCACAGCTCATTCACGGGTCGTAGGCGCGTATGGCCATCTCCACCCGGTTCAAAAGACCCTGATCGTAGTTTCCGTCCTTGATTACCGCCTTGGCCGCCTGACGCACCGAGAGGTTCATGGGTGCATTGTTGTGGGTTGTGCCCACTATCATGTTGGCCATGGTTACAAAGCCATTGTCGTCTGTCTGGTAATGGTGAATAAGGGTGCCCCTGGCTGCCTCGACACATCCAACCCCTTCACCGGCCTTGGGCTGGATATCCTGGCAACGGATTTCCCGGCCGGTGATTTCAGGATCGTTTAAAAGCTCCTCAGCCCGTTCGCAGGCCTGGACCAGTTCAATGAGCCTGGCCCAGTGATATAAAAGGGTCAGATGAGTGGGCCGGCCGAATTCCTTGCGGAAGATGTCCAGTTCTTCCTGAGCCATGGGAGTGGCCATCTGGTCGCAGACGTTTATGCGGGCCAGGGTGTTGGCCCGGTATACACCCACGGGGTCGTTCTCGTCCAGTTTGAGGGCTCCCCATTTCTTGGCGTAGGGGAATTTGAGATAGGACCAGGGCTCGGTATGTTCGCCGATGTAGTTCATGTACTCAGAGTACTTGAACTGGTCATATTCACCGTTTTGATCCATGAGTCTTAGTTCTCCGTCGTACAGTTCCAAAGCGCCGTCAGAGGGACGAACAGTGCCCAGATAGCCGGAAGGAAACACTCCCAGGACCTTGACCGCATCCAGGTACTTGGGAAAAACCTCTTCCCGGGCAAACTTCATGGTAAACAGGCTGAATTCCTTAAGTTCCTGAATGCCTTCCAGGATCTCTTTTCGCTCCTCTTCCTTGAGGGGCTTGGAAAATCCGCCCACCACCCCGGCAATGGGGTGTATGACCTTGCCTGCGAACTTTTCCAGCATCATTTGGGCCTTGTAGCGCATGTGCACTACCTTCTTGGCCAGCTCAGGATTGGCGCCTACGATGCCCACCACGTTGCGCACTGAATAATCCGCATCAGGGCCCAGTACGAAATCCGGGGCAGCCAGAAAATAGAAATGCAGGATCTTGTCCGGGATATAGGCCATCATCTGGCACAGTTCCCTGAGCTTTCTGCCGGTAGGGGGCAGTTCCAGGCCCAGGCACTCATCAGCTGCCTTGTTGGCGGCCAGGTGGTGCTGCCAGGGGCATATGCCGCAGATGCGGGTTACTATCCTGGACACTTCCTCTACGGGACGACCTATTACAAATTGTTCAAACCCGCGCAGGGAGAGCACATGCAGCCTGGCATCGGAAACATTTCCGGTATCATCCAGGTGCACAGCCACGCTGGCATGCCCCTCTATGCGGGTTATGGGAGCTATATTAAGTGTCTTACCCATGTCTACCTCCTGACAGGTCTTTTTAGTGTACCGTGAGCCCCGGAAAAACGGGCCAGATATCCACGGCGGTCGGGCATCTTGTTTGGATCAAACCCCACGGAAGCCAGGGCCCCCATGTAATCTACCAGGGGCTTGGCGCCTTTTCTGACAGGGCCGTAACATCCACGGCAGGGGACCCGGGCGGAAATGCACCGGGGCGCACCTTCTTTGCCTCCGCATCCTACTCCTGTAACAGGCCCCAGGCAAAGATATCCCTGCTCCAGCAAACAGCGCATCTCATCCAGAGGCTTTTCCGGATCGAATTCCGGGGCGGACAGCATGCGCTTTATGTCTGCAAGACCCTTCTTGCTTTCTCTGATGGTGGGACAGGCATCGCAGACAGACTTTTCCGGCATCCTGTATTCGGTCTTGCCCTCCAGAAGAGCCAGTACTGCCCCGGCGATCCAGTCCGGATGCGGCGGACATCCTGGAAGGTACAGGTCCACCTTGACCAGTTCATCAAGGGCATAACACTGATCCAGCAGAGGCGGAATATGCTCTGTTGGGTAGTCCGCAGGATCGGTTGTAGGTGAATCCTTGTAGGTGAACTTTTTTAGTTCCTCATCGGAATACATATTGATCATGGCCGGAATGCCGCCGTCGGTAGCGCAGGTTCCCAGAGCTATAAGGATCTGGCATTTCTTGCGCATCTCCAGCAGGACTTCCTTGTGCTCCTCGTTTCTGACCCCGCCGGATACAATGCCCACCACTGCTTCGGGGATGCTCAACTCTGTTTCCTCTCCGGTCTGCCCGAAATACTTCTTGTCCAGGATGACCGGTATATGTACAAAATCCAGGTTGTTGACCAACAGGTCAACCAGAACATCACCCACGTTCAATATGGCTATTTCACAGCCGGCACAGGCATTCAGCCATTCTTCGGCTACTGTTACCTTGGTCATATAAATACCTCCATTATGGAAATGTAAGGACCCGGCAGAGCGCTAGGCACCCTGGGCCTCCTTGCTGACCCGCAGGGGATTTGGCCCCAGGGACTTGATTTTCTCGGTAAATTCATTGACCACCTTGGCGAACCTTGGTGCCTCTGCTGAAGATACCCAGTCCAGCCTGAACCTCTCGGGATCAATGTCCAGGTCTTCCAATACCAGCTTTATGGCCTGGGCCCTGGCGTATGCCTTGTGATTACCATCCAGGTAATGACATTCACCAAGGTGTCAGCCCAGGACCAGGACGCCGTCGGCGCCTTTTTCCAGGGCCTCCACCACCAGGTTGGGATGCACCATCCCGGAGCACATGACCCTGATGGCACGCATGTTGGGCGGATACTGCAACCTGGACACACCGGCCAGATCAGCGCCGGCATAAGCGCACCAGTTGCAGAGAAATCCCACAATGACAGGTTCTTTATGTTCAGCCATCGCTATATCTCCTTGGTTTTTTAGACATTTTCCAGGGCAGCATGGATCTGGGCCCTTATCTGCTCATTGGTAAAACCGTGCACAAACACTCCCTGCTTGGGACAGGTGGCTTCGCAGATGCCGCACCCCTTGCACAGGGCCTTATTTGTTTCGATCTTCTTGTGCTGAACACCCTCCACATCGTAGTCTATCAGGCTGATGGCCCCGTAAGGGCAGGTGTCCACGCATATGGCACAACCGTCACAGTTCTCCGTAACAAAAGACTTGATGGAATCCAGGGGCATTACAGACCTGGACAGGATTGTGGACGCCCTGGACACTGCGGCCTGGGCCTGGGCAATGCACTCGTCCACAGGCTTGGGGTAGTGGCAAAGTCCAGCCAGGAACATACCGTCCACGCTCATATCCACGGGCCTTAACTTGGCGTGGGCCTCCTGGAGAAATCCCTCGCTGTTGAGTCCGCACTTGTAGAGTTCCACCAGTTCTTTGTGTTCTGTAGGTACCACTGCTGAAGCCAGCACCAGGTAGCTGGGCCTTATTTCCACGTCCCGGTACAGAATATGGTCCCTGGCCATCACCACCAGGTCGTCCCCGTCCTTGCTGACTCTGGGCTTGTTTTCCAGTTCGTACTGGATGAAGATAACCCCCAGTTCCCGGGCCTCTTTGTACAGGTCCTCCCGGGCACCATAAGTCCTGATATCCCGGTAAAGAACATATACAGGCATTTTGGGGTTGGCCTTTTTGAGCTTGATGGCCGAATGCATGGTATGCGTGCAGCACACCCGGCTGCAGTAGGGCCTGTCCGGCTCCCGTGAGCCCACACACTGAATGAACACAGCCCCTTTGGCCTTGTCCAGGGCTGGTGCGTGCTCGGACATCTCCCGGTCAAATTCCAGGTGGGTAAAGACCCGTTCATCCTGGCCATAGAGGTATTCCTGGGGTTTGTGTTCCTGGCCCCCGGTGCAGACGACAGCTATGCCGTACTTTATGGCCTTTTTCTCGCCGTTTACTTCTATCTCACTTACAAAATCGCCCACAGCGCCCTTATTGTTCTTGAGTTGGGCGTTTTTATATGCTTTTATACTGGAGTGGTTTTCTACCTTGGAAATGAGCTCTTCCAGATAGGGTTTTATCTGTTCCCCGCGCCAGGTGGAGGCCAGGTTCCAGGCGTTGCCGCCCAGCTTGTCCGCCTTTTCCAGCAGGATGGTCTCGTACCCCTGATCCGCCAGTCCCAGGGCGCTGACCATGCCTGAGAGACCGCCTCCAACAACCAGGGCGCTCTGGTTCACGTTCACGGACAGATGCTCCAGGGGCTGGAGCATGGAGGCCTTGGCCACTGCCATGCGCACCTGATCCTTGGCCTTGTCCAGGGCCTTTTCAGGCTCCTTGCCGTGCACCCAGCTGTTCTGGTTGCGGATATTGGCCATTTCAAAGAGGTACTCGTTAAGCCCGGCATCCTTCATGGTCTCCCGGAAAAGAGGCTCGTGGGTCCTGGGGGTACAGGCCGCAACCACCACCCGGTTAAGGTTGTGCTCCTGGATCTTGTCCTTGAGCATGACCTGGGTATCCTGAGAGCAGGAAAAGAGGTTGTTTTCCACCATGACCACGTTGGGTAGAGACTTGGAGTATTCCACAAGTTCTTTGACATCTATGGTGCCGGCGATATTAATGCCGCAGGAGCACACAAAGACACCCACCCTGGGCTCTTCTCCGGACACTTCTTTTTCCGGTGGGAATGTTCTTTCCTGGGTCAGGGTTCCGCGCTGACTGCTCAGGGATATGGAAGCCGAGGCAGCGGCACAGGAAGCATCTGTTACCGACTGGGGGATATCCTTGGGTCCCTGGTAACAGCCACTGGCATAAATGCCGGGGACGTTGGTGGCTGACGGGGCAAAGCTGGAACTGTCCGCGAATTTATACTTGTCCAGCTCCACTCCCAGAGCCTCTGCCAGATCAACAGAGCTCTTGGAGTTTTCCAGACCAACCGACAGAACCAGAAGGTCAAACTCCTCCTTGACCCTCTCCCCGGTCTGATCATTAAAATACTCCACCTTTACCCCGCAGCCGTCCTGTCCGGGGTAAACAGTGTGAATGCGGCTCTGGACAAAACGCACACCATTTTCTTTGGCCTGCTCGTAATACTTGTCGAACTCCTTGCCATGGGTACGGATATCCATGTAAAAAATGGCCTGGTCCGTATCGCCGGTGGTATGCTCCGCCGTTACCATGGACTGCTTGATGGCGTACATGCAGCAGACCGAGGAACAGTAGCCGTTGTCGCATTTATTAATGTTTCTGGAGCCTACGCACTGCAGCCAGGCTATCTTCTTGGGCTCGCTGCCGTCGGAAGGCCTGGTGAGATGTCCCATGCATGGACCGTTGGAGGAGAGAAGCCTCTCATACTCCATGCTGGTGACCACGTCCTTGAACTGGGAATAGGCATAGGTATCAAAAGCGGAAGGATCAAAAGGCTTGAATCCCGGGGTCAGAATTACCGAACCTACGTTTATTTCCTTGATCTCATCCTGAAAATCCTGATCAAGGTCAATAGCTCCGGTGGGGCAGTACTTTTCACAGGCCCGGCATTTTCCCTTGCCTTTTTCGCCCTTGTTGCCGCCCTTGACAAAAAAGATACATGTCTCCTTTTCAATGGCGTACTTCAAGGGCACAGTCTGCCCGTACTTGATGTATGCCGACTTGCGCTTGTCCAGCCCCTCGTTGAACTCGTCCGGGACTTTCTTGGGACATTTTTCCGCACACAGGTTACAGGCTATACATTTGTCCATGTCAACAATGCGCGGCTTCTGGCGCACCTTGACGCTGAAATTACCTTCCCGGCCGCTGATTCCTTCCACCTCGGCCAGGGTCAAAAGCTCGATATTCAAGTGCCGACCGCACTCGACCAGTTTAGGCGAAATAATTCACATTGCACAATCGTTGGTGGGAAAAGTCTTGTCCAGTTGGGCCATGGCCCCGCCTATGCCGGAAGACTTCTCCAACAGATAGACATAGTATCCAGCGTCAGCCAGATCCAGGGCTGACTGGATACCAGCGATTCCTCCGCCGACAACCATGACCGCGCCTACTTTTTCCGCGCTCATTCTTGACCCCCTTTGCCAAATGGTAATGAATTATTAATATGCTCCATTTCCTTTGAGTTTGTTATAACACGCATTGAGTTTGTTATAACACGCACAAGCATACATAAGTCAAGACCTGTTTTAACAAATATTAAACAACAAAAAAACAGTAAAAACAAGTAGTTAAATCAAAATACACAAAATAAAACTGCCATATTTAAAAATTTGATAAAAATTTCTCACAACGAAGACAAACAAATAAACCCCGGTAACGAGCCGACTTACTACTAATAACTGATATCACTGATTAAAAAATTATCAAGGACAAACCTGCACAAATCATCCTGCCCTGCCCGGACTGAAAATGCGTAAGGAACTGACGGAACTCATCACTTGCTCTCATGGACATTTTTAAATAATATGGAGTTTGTACTGGAGTAAAAGCTTAGCCCTTGTTGAGGAAAGCAGGGGACAGTTCCGCGTTTATTTTTTTTCTGATGGACAATTTTCAGCTGTTGGCCCTGGAAAAATAAGTGCGGAACTGTCCCCATGCCACATGCAAATGGCTAACCTGTTACTTACTGGAAAACAGTTTTCCTGCTGATGAATAATCTGCAACAGCACACCCTGAACATGTCTCTTGCCGGTCTTCAGGCCTTGTGCCTCCCCTGCTTGAAGCATAAGCCTGAATCCGTGAAGTATACTTTTTTCGACATATATCCTTGTACAAAGATTTGGCGGACACCAGCAAAATAAAACACAGGAAGCAAAGTATGAAAAGATCTTTTTTCGGTTACCTGGTCATATTTTTTATCATTTCAGCAGTAGCTCTGACTGCGGCGTGTTCCCCGCGCAAGGTCTCTCCGCCCACCCCACCCCCCAGGATTGAAGAACCCGAGAGAGAACCAGTCAGACCGGAACCCCCGGAAGAAAAGCTGGACAGGGCCCGCAAATACACAGTCCTGGGACAGACCTACATCCCTTTGTCCTCATCGGAAGGTTTTGAAGAAGAAGGCATTGCTTCCTGGTATGGACCCAAATTTCACGGCAAAAAAACCGCCAGCGGAGAAGTCTACAACATGTACGAAATAAGTGCAGCCCACAGAATCCTGCCTATGCATACAAAGGTGGAGGTGACCAATCTGGAAAACGATAAAAGCATCCGGCTCAGGATTAATGATCGCGGTCCTTTTGTAGACGACCGCATCATAGACCTTTCCATGGCAGCGGCCAAAGAACTGGACATGATAGGGCCGGGCACTGCCCCGGTGAGGGTCAAGGCTGTGGGCAGCGCCCCCAGGGATGAGTTGCCCGGCACTTTCTATGTTCAGGTGGGGTCCTTTACCACCAGAGAAAACGCCGAAAACAAAAAGGGCCGGGTTCAGGAAAAGGGATACAGCGAGACACGCCTGCAGAAAAATGATTCCGGCGGCCAGACCGTGTGGCGTGTACAGGCCGGTCGTTTCGAAAACGTCGGCCAGGCGGAAAAAGCCAGGGACAGCCTCAGGGAAAGTTACCCAGAGGCCTTTATAATTGCTGATTGATCTCTGAGCGGAATTTACGCGACAACCTGAAAACCACTACTTTCCGCCCGGGAAGAATTATAGCCTCGCTGGTCTGAGGATTTCGGCCCTTTCTGGGCTTCTTGTCGTAGGTCTCGAACTTGCCGAAACCGCTTATAAGCAGGGAGTGATCCTTTTTTATAGCCTGTTTTATAATATCCAGCAAATGTTCAATCTGTCCCTTGACCTCTGAGCGCTTACGTTCGCTTTGCTCATAAACCCTGTCCACCAGATCCGATTTGGTTAGGGTGTTGACCATATACCTCCCTCCTGTATTTTTTTGCCGGGGCCTGTAAAAACCCTGACAGAATTGACTGTGCTGGAAATACTCGGATATGATCCTGAACTGAAACACAGTTATGAAAGTGCAGAAGCGATTTTCCTGGCAAAATCCTGCATCTGTTCATCGCTGTCATATTTGTACTGAGGCCAGAGCTGCAGGCCGTCCCCGTGGAAGCGGGGAATCAGATGCCAGTGGGCATGCATTACCACCTGACCCGCGGCCTGGAAGTTGTTCATGCCGACATTGAACCCGTCGGCCTTTAGACCCTGAATAATACCCCGGCCCACCCTGCGGATTGCTTCGTGCAATTGGGCTGCCATATCTTCAGGTATTTCCAGGATATTTTCTACGTGCTCCCTGGGAATTACCAGGCTGTGCCCCCTGACAGCAGGAGCAACATCAAGAAAACAAAGGACTGAGTCGTTTTCATAAACCTTTGCACTGGGGATTTCTCCGCGGACTATTTTACAGAAAATGCAATCCTGCATGCTGCCTCCTTGAAAAATTTGCTGTCTGAAGAATCCTGATCTTTCATCCAGGCTCCAGGCCAGGCCCTCTTGAGATTTTTGCAGTGCCTACTTCGAACTTGTGGGTGAACAGTTGTCAGTTATTTATTATCAGGTGCTCAGCACAAATTTCCACAGGTACATGTCAGTGACTTACTCCTGAAACCCTGTCATAAAAAACAAGGTATCTGTTTAGCGCTTTGCATGTGGCATGGGGACTGGCTCTTCCGGGACCCACTTGTCCCAAAAAATGAGATATTTTAAGCACAAAATGATGCTCA
>NZ_QYZY01000250.1:0-14669 GCF_003838035.1 Desulfonatronospira sp. MSAO_Bac3
CCCAGCTCCCCAGATATTCCTGCATACTGTGCTGCCGGCCCTGGCTGTCTTTAAGAGTAAAATCCAGAGCCTGCTTTCCAGTTAGATCCCTGGAACCTGTCATAATATTTTTCTTATCCCCTGTTCAGCCAGTTGCATGTAAAGTTTCCTGAACATCTACTGACCTCTGATTTAGAATCCCCGAATCCCTCAATCCTTCAATCCCAGAATCCCTAAATCCCCCCTTTCTTCTCCACGCCCCATGCCTGCCCCGTGAAACAGCCTAAAGGGCTCCCTGTCGTAGACAGGGGTTTCACCGGGGCCCCATTCCCCACGCCCTCTTCCCCATGCCCCATGCCCCATGCCCTCTTCCCCATGCCCCATGCCCCATGCCCCATGCCTTAAATCCCCCAATCCCTTAATCCCCAAATTCCCAAATTCCCCAATCCCCCAATTCCCCAATCCCTCAATTCCTCAATTCCTCAATCCCTCAATTCCTCAATTCCTCAATCCCTCAATTCCCCAATCCCCCAATCCCCCAATTCCCGAATTCCCGAATTCCTACCGATTCCTGGTCCCGGACAGCATATTGGGATGGTGGGCCTCGTAATCCATCTCCATGGTGTGGCAGACTGAACAGTTGTTGTTGGCTCCGATGGCATAGGGTTCGCCCTGATACTGCAGCGGCTGCACATTATCCCTGTCCTGGCCGAACTTGTTTTCAGCCGGATATTCAGCATGGGTGGCCCCGTGGCAGGACTGACACATCAGCCCCATATAATCCGTGCGCATGCGGTACAGCTCATCAACCTCCTCGTTCCAGACATTAAAGGCCGACACCTGGTCACTTTCAGGCTGCTGAAAATCCTGGTGGCAGGTCAGGCAATCCGGCTGCTGCTCCCAGGGGATCCTGGGGTTTATCTCCTCGGTGGAATCCACGAGCCTCGGCTCAATAAGACTCATATGCCGCGAGGCCTGCTCGGTCTTGCCGGCTTCATACTCGCCTTTTAAAAGGGTCAGGGCATGATCCTCCAGGGTACCATGACAGGAGGTACAGTCCAGATCCACCCTGGTGGCGTGCACCCCGCGCTTGCAGTCCGTGTAGAGATCCGGGTCGCTTGGATGACATGCATTGCAGGCCTCCGCCCCTTCCCGGTCGGACAGATAATGGACGTGAAATCCATGCAGGGCCGCGGGCAGATTTAAAATATCCGGGTCACCGGGCGCATTTAAGAGCGGATCAGCGTGACAGCTCTGACAGAGTACCGGCTCTCCGGCTTCAGCCCTGGGCATGAGATTAGTGTCATGCCTTCTGTCGTGGTTTTTTAATACGTCCGAGGCGGTCTCGGCGGCGATGCCCATTTTACCGTCCACTCTCCATTCTCCGCCATGACAGTTGTTGCAGCCCATTTCCGCGGATACCGGGGCCACCACCTTGGTCTCGGCCAGCAGCTCCCCGCTGTCCTTGTCCCTGGCCTCTATGTAGAAGAATGGATACGGGTTTATGCTCCCGTCGTCGCTGTAGGGCACCACTGGTATGCCGTCAGCCACAAAGGTCCACAGATCCTCGTTGAGAGTCATCTCCCCCTGCATGCCCAGGCCTTTGGCGCTTACGTTTTCCGGAAGCTCCCTGCCGGCCAGGGACTGGGAGTTGTCCCAGTAACTGACATGGTTTGCCGGATTTTCAAAGCCCTCCTCCGGACGGAAGGTAATCTCCACCCCCTGGGTGACAATCTCGGGCATGAAATCCCGGCGCACCAGCTGTGCATAAATGGTGTTGCCCGGGGGCAGCATGGACCAGTAGTCATCGCAGTCGGTAATGCATTTAAGCCCCAGGGTATTCCAGGCCATGAGGACGTATTCGTCCTCATCGGGATCAAAAGGCGGGATGTCAAAGTCAAACTCGGGGACATCCACGGTTCTTGGCTTTTCCGGCTCTTTTCCCTGGATCTCCTGGACAATGAAGGCCGCCAGGGCCTGGCGCTCCTCCCGGGTACCCATGAATCTGGGCATATAGTCATATACATGGCCCATGCCGTCCAGCATGGAGTCCATGCCGAACTGGCCGAATTTCTCAGTCACCGGGATGATATCGTTCATGAACCCGCCCCGGGAATGACAGGCTGAGCACTGGATATTGTACAGATCGCGCCCGGCTTCTAACTTGTTCTCGCTTGTGACCTGGTCATGCTCGGTCCACCTGGCCATCTTGAGCATGCCCTTTTCGTTTATTTCCTGCTCCATTTCCACCGGGATGGAACTGGAATACATGTGCTCATAAATGACGTGGGGGCGTCTTCCGGCCTCGCGGATCCACTCGAAGCTGCCCATATACAGAAGGCCGATCATGAGAAATATGATAGTTATCGGCCTCTTGATGCTGCCTGGCATGCGGATGGAGATAATCAGCCCGCCGATGACGATAACCACCGAGAGCCAGATAAAGGCCTGGAAAAAAGGCACAATCTCCGGGGAGCGGCCCAGGATCATGGCCTGTGCCCCCTCGGGAACAGACTGCAGGTACCAGTAGCCGCTGATGAGCATGAATACAAAGGGTGCCAGCAGCCATTTGGCGCAGTAGCGGATCATCTGCTCGCGCAGGTCCGCATCCCTGATCCAGGATGCGGTGACAAAACCGTAAAGACCGGCCAGCATAAGGGCAATAAATGTCCTGAAGAACAGGGCCGGCCAGAAAGTGGGATTGAAGAATGCGTGCCAGACATTACCTGTTTCCAGCCACTGCCCCGGAGAAAGCATGAAGGCAATAATCCCGTTTATAACAAAAAGAGACAGCCAGGCGAATATAAAGTACAGCCAGCCCATGAGCAGGTGTTTTCTGCGCTCCATGGAGCCGAATGTATAATAGTAGACGAATATGGCGATAATCTCGGCCATGAAAAAGACCCATTCAATGGCCCAGAAATAGACAAAGGTATGTATGAGCATGGACGTGGCCCCCGGGCTTACCAGAGAAATGGCGAACCAGATGCCTACACCGGTTACCGCTCCGAAGACCAGGGTCAAGAGCATGAAAAACTTGGCGTGCTTCTTGGTATATTCCAGGATGCCGGGATTGTTTTCCCGGTAACCCTTCATTTCCGTGAGAACCAGAAACAGCCCGCCGCCGATGGCGAAATGGGCCACAAACACGTGCACAATGGCGATAGTTGCAATCCAGAACCCTCCGCTGAAGGTAAACAGTTCCCACACCGGATAATTCATTTAGGCCTCCCTTTTGGCCTCGAAAGCCAGCTTGAGCATGTAAAAGACCACTGCCAGCCCCAGAACCAGGAATACGATGAAAAAGTAAAGCGGCGAATACTGAGGAACCACCTCAAGGTCCCGGGGATGAAAATACGGGGCCAGGTAAGCCTGTCTGACCAGGTCGCGCACAAGGACCATGAACACCACCGTGCCCAAAAGTGCTGCAGTGGTGGGCCAGAGCATTTCCTTGAATCCAAAAAAAAGGCTGAAGCCCGCCCCGGCCAGGGCTACCAGAAATATCGCCGTATGCAGGGCGCTGCCGCCCATGAACAAAAGCATAATGTCCGTGGGCAGGGAGATTAGAAACCAGACACCCACAGCCACCTGCACCAGGGTGGCGTAGGAAAACCAGCTGAGCCCCTCCCGGATATACTCCGTGGCCCGGGGATCCTTTTTAAACCTCCAGATGATGGCTGTGGCCAGACCGCCCACGGCAATGGAGGCCAGCACGAAATGCAGGTACCTGGGGATAAGGGTTGGATCTCCAAGGTTGAGCATGGTCCCGGAGCGGTTTTCAAAATAACCCGTCCACTTCTCGGGATTGAGCATAAGGGTCATGTTGTTGGTGAACAAAAAGGCGATGATCAGGCCGAAGATCACTGTCACCGCCAGGAACAAGAGCTTGAGACGCGACAGTGTGTCGTACTTGAAATCATAGATGTAGGCGCTGTAGTAGAATATCAGGAGCAGGGCTATCACCGGCAGCCAGTACATGCCCATGAGTACCGAGCTTGTGTAGATGAACTGGGAGTAGAGCACCTGCAGAAAAAGAAAAGGGGCCACCCCGAAATTGATGGTAAAGGCAATGGTATAGGGAAGCTTAAGGGAGATGTCCTTGCATACTGGACAGTGCTTGTCCCCGCTTTTGATATGCTTGACTAAGGCCATAATACCCATGCCCAGCATGGAATTCATTAAAAGCAGGTGCATGATGAAGGTGAGAAGCAGAAAAAAATAAAACCAGCCCCATTCGGTGGGAATGGTGTCCGACACGGGGATCAGGGCGGATGGATCCATAATGCTCCCTCGATATTATTTGTGTTGAAGGAAAAAATGGCTTGCTCTGCTTTGCAGGTCCAGGTATAGTGATTGTATCAAGCTGAAAAGCGCAATTACTAATACACAGGCCTTGTCCTTTGTGCAACTTTTTTTTCAGATCAAATCTGTTGAGCGATCAGGATGAGGCATGGGGACTGACTCTCTTAGAACTTATGTATAAACAGATACTTGAGTACAATATATACATCTATAATCCTTCCACACTATGCAGGAGGAAAAATAAATGCCTGACCAGGATATGCGCAAAAGAAGCCGCGTCGAACTTCAGCTTTCGGTGAGCATCCAGCAAAATGACGTGCATGGCTTATTAAAGACCAGCAACCTGAGCCTCAAGGGTCTTCTGGCTGATTACCATCCGGATTTCACCGTCAATGAACCCTGTGAGCTGGTTATACATCTAAGCTCCGGCCTGGAGATCGGCATAACCGGGATAGTAGTCTACTCCAGTCCGGAGCGGGGCACTGCCGTGGATTTCGTCCAGATGGACGAGGAAAGCTTTTACCACCTGCTGAACGTGGTCCGCCTGTATTCCACTGACCCGGACCAGGTGGAAAGGGAACTGCTCACTCCGGCCTTTGACAGTTCCACCCTGGAGCAGCTCAAAAACAGCTACCGCGGGCATTAGTCCGGCCCGGCACAACCCCGCACGACTGTGGCTGGACCCGGCAAACCAGGGGCCTGGTTCAACCTGTCTTCTTCAATACCAGGATCAATACAGGCCGCGGCCTTCACTGCCTGCAAGGCGTATCCACCCGTGGCCACAGCCGGCTCTACAGGGTCAGCCTCTGGCCTCCGTCGGCCTGTCCATGCACATCTCCTTGAGCCATGCAGGAACACGCACCGGACGTCCATTGGACCCCATGCACACGTGTTCAGTGCGCCCCAGGGTGTGCACCCGGTCCTGGTCAGGGCCGAGCACCTCGTATTTAAATGAAAAAGAGGCCTTGCCCCAGTCACAGATGGCTGCCCGGATATATATCAACTCGTCGAACCTGCAGGGATGCAGGTACTTGCACCAGGCCTCGGTCACCGGCATATACACACCCCTGGCCTCGATCTCGGTGTATCCTATGCCCCGTTCCCGGATATATGTACTGCGGGCCTTTTCAAACCAGTGCAGGTAATTGGAGTAGTAGACCACACCCATGGCATCTGTCTCGCCGTAGGAGACCCGATGGGGATGCCTGGTTTCAGGGGAGGGAAAGTCAGTGGCGGGCTTCACGCATCACCTTTTCTGTTCAGGGCGAAAGGCAGCAGATCGTGGCCATGCTCCAGAAAAATCCCGGTGCTGCGTGCTTCTTTCTCGCTGAATGTTTCCGGCCCGGAGGCCTGCTGCCGGCTGTCGTAGACCAGGAAAGGCACAGGATCCCGGGCATGGGTGCGGATCTTGATGGGAGTCAGGTGATCGCAGCAGGTGATTATTATCACGTCCTCGCCCCTTAAATGCTCCAGCAGAGGCCATACTATCTGCTGGTCAAAACGCGAAATGGCCTCCACCTTGTCCCGGATACTTCCCATGTGTCCGCATTCATCAGGAGCCTCCAGGTGGACAAAGACGAAATCTCCTGTTTCCAGAAAGGTTTTGGCGGCATGGAGCTTGCCCTGATAGTTGGTATCCAGAAGTCCGGTGGCCCCGGGTACGTCCACCACTCTCATGCCGGCTGCCCGGCCCAGTCCCTTGACCAGGTCCACTGCGGATATGACCGCACCTTCCAGAAAATACCTGTGCTTGAATGCAGGAAGCCTTAGAGGCCCGCCCTGCCCCCATGGCCAGATGGCCCGGGCACTGGTGTCATTGCCCCCTTCCTGCAGAATTTCTGCCGCCCGGCGCACCAGGTCCCAAAGAGCCGGGTAGCCCTGGTATTTTTCCAAATCCCCGGCCAGGCTCTGATCCAGGAGGTCGTGCGGCGGGGTTATGTCCAGACCGGCCGCCCTGCCCGGCAGACCCTTTTTCTGCACCAGGATATGTCTGTACTGCACTCCGGCATGGAAGGAAAACTCGGAGCTCCCCAGTTCTTTCTGCAGGCCGTGCATAAGTTCTGCTCCCTCCCGGGAGCCTATGTGCCCTGCCGCATAATCCAGCATGGTGCCGGACTGTGAAAAATCGCTTACATTCACCAGGTTGCAGCGCCAGACCAGGTCGTCCTCCGCAGTCTCCAGGCCCATGGCCACGGCCTCTATGGGACCTCTGCCCGTGTGATACCGCCCGGGTTCATAACCCAGAAGAGTCATATTGGCTATGTCCGAACCAGGGGGCATATTTTCCGGGATTGTCTGGCAGAGCCCCACTCTGGAGATGGGGGCCAGAAAATCCATACCCGGAGTATCTGCTTCCTCCAGGGGAGTTTTCCCACCCAGCTCGTCCAGGGGCCAGTCCCCCATACCGTCGCCCACCAGCAGCAAAACCTTGGTCATGATCCATCCAGATTATTGATTATGGGATTAGGGGATTAGGGGATTAGGGGATTGAGGGATTAAGGTATTGAGGAATTGAGGAATTGTCATTTCTTCCCCATGCCCTATGCCCCATGCGCCATGCCCCATGCCCCATGCCTTAAATCCCCAATCCCCAAATTCCCAAATCCCCCAATTCCTAAATTCCTAAATCCCTAAATTCCGAACCCCATCTACCCCAGTATCCTGTAATGCACAGCCGGGGCGATGGTAAAATCAAACCTGTCGATTTCCCCCAGGGCCTTGTGCACGGCTTCGGCCTGGGCCTTGTGGGTCAAGAATACAATGGGCACCCCGCCTCCCTGGGGCTGGGACTCCCGCTGCACCACCTGGGCGATGCTGATGTTGTGCTCACTCATGACCCCGGCCACAGCCGCCAGCACCCCGGGCTTGTCCTGGGCGGTAAAACGGAAATAATGCCTGCTTACGGCCAGCTCCGGCCTGATGACCTCTGCCCTGGGCAGCACCTTTTCCAGAAACCCGGTATTGTTGGGAACGGCATTGTCCCGGGCCAGGGCCAGGATATCCGCAAGCACCGCACTGCCTGTGGGCAGATCGCCCGCTCCCTGGCCGTATAGCATCACCTGGCCTACGGCGTTGCCGTCTATCAGTATGGAATTATATGGGCCTTCCACCTTGGCCAGGATGTGGTCATTGGGCAGAAGGGCCGGAAAGACCCCGGCCTGCAGGTGGCCGGACTTTTCGCGCACCTGGGCGATGAGCTTCAGGGTGCAGCCGAATTCAGCGGCCATGGCGATATCCATGGAGCTGGCCCCGGATATGCCCTGTACCGGCAGGATATTCAAAGGATAATCCACGCCGTAGGCCAGACGGATGAGCAGCACCAGCTTGTGCGCCGCGTCCAGGCCGTCGATATCCAGGGACGGGTCCGCCTCGGCATACCCCAGATCCTTGGCCGCCTGCAGCGCGGTTTCAAAATCCTGTCCTTTCCTGGTCATCTCGCTCAGGATAAAGTTGGCTGTGCCGTTTAAAATCCCGGTCAAAGACCGGATGCGGTCTCCGGAAAGGCTTTCTTTCAGGGTCTGCACTATGGGTATTCCCCCGGCCACGCTTGCTTCGTAATATAGACCCACTCCCTGCTCCTGGGCCAGGGCGAAGAGCTCATTGCCCTTTTCCGCCAGAAGAGCCTTGTTGGCGGTGACCACGTGCTTTTTTTCCTTCAGGGCGCTTTTAATCAGGCTGTGGGCTGTTTCCAGGCCGCCCATGAGCTCCACCACCATGTCCACTTGCGGGTCATGCACCAGATCCTGGGGATCGGTCACTATTGCAGTCTCGGGACCGGGGATCACGGAACGCTTTTTGCCGGGGTCCCGAACCAGGACCTTCTGAATCTTCAGTTCCTTGCCCAGCCTTCTATTTATCCAGTCGCTGTTTTCCTGGATTATTCTGGCCAGGCCCGTTCCCACGGTTCCAAAGCCGGCCAGACCCAGGTTGATAACCTTTTTCTGCACTTACTCCCTCCAGAAACTGATGCTTGATTTTTAGCCCAGGACCTTCTTGACCCCGCGCAGGGCCTGATTGATGCGGTGCCTGTTCTCCACCAGGGCGAACCGCACATGGTCATCCCCGTAATGGCCGAAACCCAGTCCAGGGGACACGGCCATCTTGCCTTCCTGTAAAAGCAGCTTGGAAAACTCAACAGAACCCATTTTCCGAAATTCCTCTGGAATCTTGGCCCAGACGAACATGGTGGCCTTAGGCTTTTCCACCTTCCAGCCGATGCGGTTTAAGCCCTCCACCAGAGCGTCCCTGCGGTCTTTGTAGATGTTCACGATGTCCTGCACGCAATCCTGGGGACCGTTCAAGGCAATTATGGATGCAATCTGGATGGGCTGAAAAATGCCGTAGTCCAGGTAGCTCTTGATGCGGGTCAAAGCGTGCACCATGTCCTTGTTGCCGCAGCAGAAGCCCATACGCCACCCCGGCATGGAATAACTCTTGGACATGGAGAAAAACTCCACACCCACATCCCTGGCCCCGGGGATCTCCAGCATGCTGGGCGGGGTGTAGCCCTCAAAACTCAGATCAGCATAAGCCAGGTCGTGAATGACCCGGATATTGTGCTCCCTGGCGAAATCCACGATCTTCTGGAAAAAATCCCGGTCAACCACAGCCGTGGTGGGATTGTGGGGGTAACAGATGATGAGCAGCTTGGGCATGGGCCAGGTCTGCCTGGTGGCGGTGAGCAGGTCCTCGAAAAAGTCCCGGTCCAGACCGATGGGCACCCTGCGCACGTCTGCACCGGCTATGATGGCTGAATATGGATGAATGGGGTATGTGGGGTCCTGGGAAAAGACCACGTCTCCGGGACTGAGCATGGCCAGGGCCAGGTGGGAAAGGCCTTCCTTGGCCCCCATGGTGGCGATGGCCTCGGTCTCGGGGTCCAGGTCCACGTCATAGCGCCTTTTATACCAGTCGCAGATGGCCTTGCGCAGATTGGGAATACCCTTGGATGCGGAATACCTGTGATTGACCCCCTTGGAGGCGGCCTCCACCAGCTTGTCCACTATATGCTGGGGCGTGGCCAGATCGGGATTGCCCATGCCCAGGTCCACAATATCTTCACCCTGACGGCGAAGCTGCATCTTCAGGTCATTGACGATGGCAAAAACATAAGGGGGGAGCCTGTTAATACGAGCAAATTCAGCCATTCAAAACTCCTGCAACGTAAATTGGTTGGATAAACTTAAACACACGAAACATCCGCCGCCGCGGGCACAAATAATTATTGTAATGGGCGTACTTGTCAAATGTCAAATATTTAGGTTGACGCTTGCAGCTACTTTGGTTATTTTTTCCAAATAACGCAAGGCATGGATCAAATCCAGGTCAGCAACAGGAGAGGTGGCCGAGTCGGCTGAAGGCGCTCGCCTGCTAAGCGAGTAAGGGCTTAACCGTCCTTCGAGGGTTCAAATCCCTCCCTCTCCGCCACAGTCAACAACTCCCAGGCTTCAAGGCCTGGGAGTTTTTTATGCCCCGCTTCTTCAACCGGGAGCACAGATTTTATCCCTGCATCCCTGAAGGCACCCTGCTTTGGACATCAAGAACATCTTTCTGGACCGGGACGGGACCATCATCGAGGACAGGCACTATCTGTCCAGCCCGGATCAAATCGTCTTTCTGCCCGGGGTTGTGCAGACCCTGCAGGCCATGCAGGCCGCAGGCTGCAGCCTGTTTCTGGTCACCAACCAGAGCGGCATCGGCCGCGGCTACTTTTCCCTGGCCGACTACCAGCTTGTTCACCAGGCCCTGCTTGAGATGCTTGCAGAGCAAAATGTATTCATGAAAGACTGCTCCTTCTGCCCCCATGCTCCAGAAGCTGATTGTTCCTGCCGCAAGCCGGGCACCGGCATGTGGGAGACAATCAGCCTCAGGCACGCTCTGCAGGCGAATCAAAGCATCATGCTCGGAGACAAGCAGGAAGATATCTCTTTCGGCCGGAACTGCGGCTTTGCCGCCAGCATACTGCTTGGCACAGGCAAGGGAGAAAAGAGCATGGCCGGCCTCGGCATCCCCCCTCTTCCGGCCGGGTGGATGGAGCCCGAGGCCCCTGATCTTCCCGGCATGCCTGCGGCAGTGGCCATGGATCTCCCCTCTGCCTGGCAGTGGCTGCAGCAAAGGTATGGCTGATGCGTATTATGGATAATTCTTCACCCGGGACATAAATGAGTTTCAGGCGTATAGGAATCTGGCAGACAGCCTTTCTTGGCGATGCAGTACTGACCCTGCCCCTGCTGCAGAATCTGGCCCGGGCGTTTCCCGGGGCCCACATGACCTATTTCGTACGCAAGGGCCTGGGCCCTCTTTTTGAGCCAGATCCAGGCCTGCAGGTCCAGGAAGTGGACAAATACGGCCGCGACAGCGGCCCCCTGGGCATGATTCGCACCCTGGCCTCAATCCGCAGGCAGGGGTTCGACCTGTGGGTATCTCCCCATACAAGCTTTAGAAGCGCGGCGATTTCCGCCTTCTCGGGCATCCCCACCCGCATCGGCTACGACTCCCCCCGGTTCAACCGGGCCGCCTACACTCATACCTGCAGCAGACGTTTTGACCAGCTCGAAGAAATAGAACGCGTGCTCCAGCTTTTATCCCCCATAAGCGTCCCCGCCCTGGAGACCTGGCCAGGGCTTCATCTCCACCCCCTGGCCAGGGAAAAGGCCGGTGAGTTCCGGGCAAAACACACAACCGGTCCTGTTCTGGGAGTGCACCCGGGATCCACCTGGGCCACCAAGAAGTGGCCCGGCGCATACTTTGCTGAAGTCATAGACATGGTCCACGACAACCTGGACATGCAGGTCATGCTCTTTGCCGGTCCAGGCGAAGAAAAGGCCGCCAGGGAAATAAAAGACCTGGTCCGCCGCCAGGACCTGCTCCTGGATCTTTCCGGCCGGCTGGACCTGCCCGGCCTGGCCGCATTCCTGCAGGGCCTGGACTGCTACCTGTGCAACGACTCCGGCCCCATGCATCTGGCCTGGACTCAAAATACCCCTGTTGCGGCCCTTTTCGGCCCCACAACCAGGTCCCTGGGATTCTTCCCCCGGGGAGAGCACTCCACAGTCCTGGAAACGGACCTGGAGTGCAGGCCCTGTGGACTGCACGGGAGCAAAAGCTGCCCCCAGGGGCATCACCGCTGCATGCTGGACCTAACGCCCAAAAAAGTATTTGATGTCATCAGGGAAAAAATCCATGCCCGGCAATGAACCTGAAAATTTCGTCGTGATTCGCCTGGGCTCCCTGGGAGACGTTGTCCTGACCACAGGAGTGCTTCAGGCCTGGCATGCCCGCACTGGAGCACGCTTTATCTTTGTCACCAAAAAGGCCTTTGCCCCGGTCCTGGAAAAACATCCGGCCATAAAGGAGATCATCACTGTTCCAGGCAAGTATCTGACCACTCCCGGGTGGCTGAACTTCTGCCGCCTGCTGGCCCGCCGGTTCAGGGACCTGCAGCTCATTGATCTTCACTGCAGCCTGCGTTCAAGGATACTAAGGGCCATGTGGCCCTGCCGGACTTTTGCCTACCCCAAGATGGCCCTGCACAGGCGGATGTTCGGCCTCACCGGCATGGATCTGTTTGGGCGCGAGCTCTTAAAATCCAATATCCCCCAGCGCTACTTCCGCGCCCTGTATCCCCGGCCTCCAGCCCGGGACACTCTTGAGCCCCGCATTCACCTGTCCTCTGCGGAAAAGGCCGAGGCGCGGGAGACCCTGTCCCGGTCCGGAATCACTCTTGCCAGCCAGCATACGCCGTCCAGACCCCTTATCGCCCTGCACCCCTATGCCACCCATCCGGCCAAGGCCTGGCCCACGGACAACTGGCTGGCCCTGGCCACCCTGCTGGAAGACCGCGGCATGGACTGGGTAATCATTGGCCGGGAAAATTACTCCCTTCTGCCGGACAGCTCCAGGGACCTGACTTCCAGGACAGACATCCGCCAGACCTGTGCTCTGCTTGAGCACTGCTGCGCCTTAGTCACCGGGGATTCCGGGCCCATGCACCTGGCCCGGGCCGTGCATACTCCACTGGTGGCCCTGTTCGGACCTACCACCCGGGAATGGGGATTTTTCCCTGCAGCAAAAAACAGCCTGGTCCTGGAATCAGAACTGCCCTGCCGGCCCTGCTCCCTGCACGGCAGACTCAAAAACACCTGCACCGCCCCCTGCATGCACCACATCACCCCCTCCCGGGTCCTGGACGCCCTGAACCGGATTTCTTCCGGCTCCAGGACGCTTAATACGGATTAACTGCTCAAAAAAGATATTTTTTATCTCTCGTCCCCTTCCATCCAAACACCCCCATACTTTCTTCCCCATGTTCCATGCCCCATGCCCCAATCCCTTTTCGACCCTCTCCGAGCTATAGGCTCTCCGAGCCGGAAGCCGATCCCGATACCGACCCCGACACCGACTAAACCATTATCATATGAGGAGTTACATCACCTGACCGCCCAATTCCTTCAGTTCCCAAGCCTTTCTCCCCTTCTTCACCTTTCACCATTCCGCATTCATCATTCATCATTTCTTCCTCCCCCAATCCCTCAATCCCTCAATCCCCCAATCCCTCAATTCCTCAATCCCCCAATCCCTCAATTCCTCAATTCCTGAATTCCTGAATTCTTAAAGCCATCAGCAAAACAGCCGATACTTACAATAAGGCACCAATTTTGCTTCAACCAGAATCAACAACCACCGGGGATCACAGTTATCCTCCGGGCGTGCAGCTTCCAGGCACAAAAAAGCCCTGGCCCGGAATGCTGCCGGGAATAATTTTCCGCATTTTTCGCACAAGACCAAGCCAAGGAGGCATATAATGCCGGATCTGACTTCAGGACAGATACGCTTTGACGGATTGGGCTCAGGCATGGACTTTGACCAGATCGTCAACCAGATGGTCCAGATTGAAGGCCGCCGCATCCAGAGGCTGCAGCAGGACATGCAGCAGGAGCAGGTCAAAATGGAGGCTTCCCAGGAGCTGCAGAACTCCATGGTCTCCATGCGCTCCGAGATGGATTCCATGAACACTCTGGATGATTTCTTCATCCGCAGTGCCGAATCCGGCCAGGAGAGCGTGGCCTCGGCCTCGGCGGACAGCAGCGCCGAAGAAGGCTCATACAACCTGGAAGTAGGCCAGCTGGCCCGCAACCATATCATGTTCAGCAATGAAGGTTTTGCCGAGACAGATGATCCCGTCAACGATTCCGGTGAAGCCAGAACCTTCAGCTACCAGTACGGTCCCGAAGAAGGCGAGGACGCCCATGAACGTGTAGATCTGGAGGTTCCCGATGGCACCACCCTGCAGGGCCTGGTGGAACTCATAAACGAGGACCCGGACAACCCCGGGGTCCGGGCTACCCTGATCAACGACGGCAACGAATATTTTCTGCAGCTGAAGGGCATGGATCAGGGGGCTGACTACAAGGTAGAGATAAAAGATGAAGAAACGGACCTGGATGGCTTTAAAGCAGACGATTTCGACACCAGCCAGGAGGCCCAGAACTCAAAGATCAAGGTGGACGGCTGGCCCCGGGATGAAGTTGACGAAGACGGAGAGGTCACTGAAGAGCGCTGGATAGAACGCGATTCCAACTCCGTGGACGATGTTATCGAAGGCGTGACCCTGAACCTTTATGAAACAGGCGAGACCCAGATAACAGTTTCCGATGACCACGAGGCCATCAAGGAGCAGGTGCAGGAATTCGTGGACAGCGTCAATAATGTCCTGGCCATGATGCAGGGGGTCTCCAGGATCGAGGAGGACGAGGAAGCCGAGGATGATGACATGGCCGGTCCCCAGACCTCCCTTCTCACCGGCAACTACGGGGTGCGCATGGTCCAGGACCGCATCAGGGACGTCCTGGCCTCAGCCGGAGTCGGCTTTGACCGTGATGACGACCCCTTTCCCAACCTGGGCAGCATCGGCATCAGTACTGTGACCGACGAAGAGGAAGAGGACTACGGGCTTTTGCGCCTTGACGAATCCCGCCTGGATGAAGTCCTGGACGAAGACCCCCAGGCCGTGGCCGAGATATTCAGCGCGGACAACGAACCATCCACAGACACCTCTGATTTCCGCTTTGCCTCCCAGATCGAAGGCACCACCAGGCCCGGCCTGTACGAGGTGAGCTATACCATTGAAAACGGACAGATCCAGGAGGCTTACATTGACGGTGAAGAAGCCCGCTTCGACAACCAGGAAATGACCATCAGCTCCAGGTCAGGTGACTCGCGGGGGCTGGTCATTCGGGTGGACAATCTATCAGACGGTGAATACCAGGGCAATGTCCGCCTCAAGCAGGGCAAAGCCGGAGAACTCTCGGATGCGGTCCGGGAAATGACCGATCCCGAGAGCGGCACCTTCAGAATCATGGAACAGGGTTACGAAAGCACCATCCAGA
>NZ_QYZY01000251.1:0-42320 GCF_003838035.1 Desulfonatronospira sp. MSAO_Bac3
AATAAGGCTCTTCTGCCAGAATAACAGCTATGTTATCTGCCCCAATATAACCCGAGGACAGGGGAGGGAGGTAAACATTAGCCCCGGGGTTTTTAGGCGTTTTTTGGCTTTTCTTTTGGAATGAGTTTGTCAAAATTATCAATTATCAACTCGTTTCCAAAGAAGAAGCCAAGCAAACGAAAAGTGTTTTTTCCAACATCAATACGAACTTCCCAGATATCATCCGTATTTACCAGTTTTTTAAAATACTTAGATGGAACACGGTCAATTTCTTGGATTAATTTCAATACCCAGGTCACTTTCATAACTTGCGCATCTGTCAGGTTATCCAGATGATCTTCAACTGGGCAATTCCCAGACACTGAACGATAGAATTCAATGCTTTTCATTAATTTAAAGTACACATATATGTTAACATTGTCAAGGAGATTTATTGTTTTGTAGGCAGCGAACGAAAAGCTCACTCTTACATCTATGTTTTTGGCCCAAAAAAAGGCATCCTAAGGCAATTTTTAAGGCCTTATAGAGGACTTTTACTCAATTAGTTCAATGACTTGGTTAGGTCCGACCCCCATAGCGAAACCCCCATAGACCATAGCATGGTCCGCGTCAGGGATGCATACTTCAACCCTGAAACGCAACTTATTTCGTGCACCAAGTCACCTATTTTCTAATTGTCGTTGCGGGCTTGAATAACTTATTGCTCTGGGGACTGTCCCGGGATTACAAGTATGGAAGCAAGGGCATATGGGGGTATGATATTCAGAATATCTTCACCCCACACATGTGGGGCGCGGTTCGTTTAAGTTCACTGGCGGTGACTACTGCTGTTTTTTCAGCTCGCTCACGGTAACCGGCTTGAGTCCTCGAAGCTCCAGGCCAGCGATGATCCGGGGCAAAGCCTCGGCTGTCGGCAGATCAGGATTGTTCATGTGCAGGATTACAATGCTTCCCGGTCTGACGGAATCAATTACATAATCAGCTATTTCCTTCGGGGATGCATTTTCATCAGCGTCTCCGCTGGCGATATCATACTGAACCGTCAGCATACCCAGCTCGCCGGCAATATCCACCACATCGTTGTTTTTTTTGACATAGGGGGGGCGAAACAGTCTCGGCATCTCTCCGGTAAGCTTTCTGGCTATTAGCTGGGTATAGCCAAGCTCCTGCCTGATTACAGAGGGATCGTGCCGGGTAAGATCAGGGTGGGAGTAAGAGTGGTTGCCAAGCTCAAACAGATTATTATCATGCAGAGCCTCTGTCTCCTGCGAATAGTTGAGCATCCATAGTCCCCCCAGAAAAAGGGTGGCTGGAGTTTCTGTCTTTTTAAGTATTTTGATGACATCCGGATCGTAGCCCGTTTTCTGCCAGGTACTGCAGGCATCCAAGGTTAAAGCCACTTTTGACAGGTCGCTCTCAATTCTCTTTAGTACTTCCGGGCTTTTCTGCTCAATTTCCGGTGAAACTTCTGGAGCCATATCCGGATGTGCTCTTTTGAATCCATCCAGCACATCTTCCGGCATTTCTTCTGTCCAGGCCGGCAGGGCAGTCAGCAGCAAGACAGCCAGGCAGATGATGATGCAGAAAATAAGTCTGCTCAAGTTTGTCATATTCCATGTCCTGATGTGACTGCAAAAATTCATTTTTGCAGTCACAGATGTCAGAGCTCAGACGTCAGAGGTCCCCAGTGAAATCCCCCAGTTAAACAAAAGAGGGTTTAACCGGGTAAACTTCGGGAACTCCAAGGAGTTATTTCACGGGGCAGGCAGTAAAAACAAAGATTTATATCACGCGAAGACGCGTGATTGATTTCTGAATTATTGATTTCTCGACTTTTTGCAGATTCATCTGTCCTGAGAAGATTTAACTGCAAACAGTCAAGGCGGGGACTTGAACTAAATATAGCCTGACCAGACCAGTTCTAATTGTCAAGCGGTTTGTTGCCATGAGGTTCTTCACATTATGTTTGTTCGGGTCGGACCGAGCAAATATATTATAAATATATAAAATGATCTCGTTTTTTGCTTGCTTTTAAGTCTTATAACCGCCATATTTATGTGGTAAAAGCAGTGCTAAACTTCTATTCTCGAGGCGACAACTATTTTGACACATGGGACCCGCTTTGGATGGTTTAAATGAAATAATTGGTGGTTAACCAGTCACTGTTGCGGACTCGCTTCACTCGCCGCAAAGCTCCAACGTTCGGCTATAAAGGATTGACTTAGCATGAATACCGTGTTACCGTGATTTCATGATACGATCATTTAAAGATCAGGGTACAGAAGATATTTTCGATGGGAAAAACAGCAAGGCTGCCCGAAAATTATGCCCGCAACATCTTTGGATTTTAGCTGCGAGAAAACTGGAGCAGGTTGACTCCGCAACAAACCTTGACGACTTAAAAGTTCCGCCGGGAAATCGCCTGGAAGCCCTGTCAGGGGATCGTTATGGGCAGTACAGCATTCGAATCAATGATCAGTATCGGGTATGTTTTAAATGGGATAATGGCAATGCAGATAATGTTGAAATAGTCGATTATCATTGAAAGTTCAGGAGAATATCATGATCAGAATTCCGAAATACAGGGAGCCGACGCACCCGGGACAAATGTTGATGGAGGATTTTTTGGCTCCACTGTCAATAACGCAACGAGATTTGTCTAAGGCGATTCATGTTCCTTACCAGCGAATTAACGAGATTGTAAATGGGCGGCGCGGTATTACACCCAGTACAGCATTACGCCTGGCAAAATTTTTTGATATGTCAGAGGATTTTTGGATGAATATGCAGCTTCGTTGGGACCTGTATCGTGCTAAAAATTCAGAAGAAAGAGAATTGCGTATGATAAAGCCCTATACGTCTTCTGAACACACAACCCAGAGAAACGAGCCACAATCTGAACCGTTTGTTGGACAGTAACCATTCAGGGGGTCCTCGATGTTGATAACTGGCACAAGGCACCCCCTGAATGGTTACGTTGGACAAGCCCGGCATATATAGAAAATTGTGCACCTTACGCGGGTCAGACCCCATGCCCGCACAGACCCAAAACTACAAGTTTTTCCTTGTAATCCACTTGAAATAATGGTTACTTGACCGAAATTTGATAAGACGAGACTTTTAAAGGGCTTTTCTGATAATAACCAGGGAGCAGGGTGGATAAGATTCCATTGGTTATAACTGGGATATATTTGATCATAGAGAGTTTGCAAATTGAACGGCAATGATTTTAAATGGTTACCTATAGATCTATACATTCTTGATGGTAAAAGTTGTCTGTAAGACCCAAAGCATGTTGCTGGTATCAGAGACCTGTTTACTTCACCGGACAAAATACTCGCCACGCTCGCTTTTTTCCCGTGAGCCAAGCGTTATGCCTTGTAGGAAATCGTAATTGTTACAGGTCTTAATATTTCCACCAGAAACATGGAGGCAGTCATGGATATGAAGAAATCATACTACGTTCAGGAAATTTCCCGAGAAGTAGACGTGACTCCAGAAGAATATCTTCCTGCACTATTGGAGATTGTCAGGGGATTTCGCCTTGGAGTGCTGAAACCGGCGGATGAAAGCTTTAAGCAGGGCATGCAGGATGTTGTTGAAGGAAACACCAGGCCTGTCTCAGAACTCTGGAAAGGGATAGATGCCTGAAGTTTCTTTTACCTTTGAGTTCAAGAGAAACCTAAGAACTCTGGCTAAAAAATATCGGTCCATTAAAGCCGATGTTCAGCCGATCATTGATCAGCTGGAAAAGGGCGAACTGCCCGGTGAACAGGTTCCTGGAGTTAAGCTGGCTGTTTTCAAGGTCAGAATACAAAACACTGGTATTGAGAAAGGCAAACGGTCTGGATATCGCTGCATATACTACCTAAAAACCCGGAACCAGATTTTTCTGGTCACTATCTATTCCAAGCTGGACCAGGCAGATATTTCAAGCAAGAGAGTGAAGGAAATCCTCGCTGAAATGGGTATGTAGATTAATTTCTATGACAACAAAGATTCCTAATAAAAGAGTAGAATCCTCATGACACCTTACGCGGGTCAGACCCCATGCCCGCTCAGATTCAGCATGTTTTCTAATGCCTTATTTTCGACTATACAGTTGACGGGAGTGAATTTCATGTCTTTAATTCACACTGTTTTACAGTTGCGGAGATAAACACAATGACCAGAGTTGCCGTTAAGCCTGAATTATTACACTGGGCCATGCAAAGGGCCGAACTGGATGTTGAATCCCTGAGCGGCAGGTTTCCCAAGCTGGAAGCCTGGGAGATCGGCGAGGACAGTCCAACCTTAAACCAGCTGGAATCCTTTGCCAGGGTCACCCGTGTGCCAGTGGGTTTTTTATTCCTGGATACTCCCCCTCATGAGTCCATGCCTATACCTGACTTTCGCTTAATGGGCGGGATCAGGCCCGGGCATCCCAGTCCGGATCTTCTTGACACCATATATGCCTGTCAGCAGCGCCAGGAATGGTATCACGACTATGCCGGATAACATGGTGAAAAGCCACTTTCTTTTATTTGTGCAGCAACTGTTGATGACGATGTGATACAGGTTGCCTCCAATATACGCAGGGCTATCGGCTTTGACCTTCAGGAAAGACGCGCAATGCCCACTTGGCAGGATGCTATGCGCAGGTTTATCCAGCAAGTGGAAACAATCGGAGTCCTGGTCATGATCAGCGGAATTGTCGGCGGCAATACTAGGCGAAAACTTGATCCTGAAGAATTCAGGGGCTTCACCCTTGTGGACGAACTGGCTCCTCTGATTTTTATCAACGGTACTGATACCAGAGCTGCTCAAATGTTCACCCTTGCCCATGAACTTGCTCATGTATGGCTTGGGCATTCCACCAAGAAAATCAAAATTCCCAATGCATGTATTGGATTGGGAATCAAGTTCATGAACCCCTACCAGATGCTTCGACGTGAAAAAGCCAGGTTTGTGCTTGAAAGGCTTATCTGAAGCGCATTTAATGTCTTAATATTTTTTCAGACAACACCTTGGCAAAGGTACCATGGAAACCCTGGCCCTGATAAAAAACCATAGGCTTTTCCCTTGTAATCCCCACAAAAAAAAGGTTACTTGGCTGGAATTTGATAAGACGAGGCTTTTTAAGGGCTTTTCTGATAATAACCAGGGAGTAGGGTGGATAAGATTCCATTGGTTATAACTGGGATGTTTTTCTGTTGCTGGTCTCAGAGACCTGGCTCAGAGAACTGAAGGCTGATCTGATCATCCTTCTGGCCGATCACGGCTATCCCCCGGTGGACAGGGATGAAGTGTACAAGGAGATCTTTGAGCAGGCCGAGAACTTCAAGAAGTATTAAAGCAGGGTCAGGGGTTGAGCTGTGCTTATAAAATTTGAATCGCTTACAGCGGAATAAAGGAGTTGCTTCTGACAGAATCTGAAACCTTGATTCCCAAGCACGGCGGCTACCGGAAGCTCAAGAGCTTTCAACTGGCCCAGCTTGTATATGATCTGACCGTGCGTTTCTGTGGGCGGTATATAGATAAGCGCAGCCGCACTCATGATCAGATGGTTCAGGCCGCCCGCAGCGGGGTGCAGAACATCGCGGAAGGATCAGAAGTTTCTGCCACATCCAAGAAAATGGAGCTGAAGCTTACCCAGGTAGCCCGGGCCAGTCTTGAAGAACTGAAGCTGGACTACGAGGACTTCCTGCGTCAGCATGACCTGCCTTGCTGGGACCGAAATCACCCCCTGCGTCAAGATCTGGTTGATGCACAATGCCGAAGCGTTGATGACGTGGCCGAGTGGGTGATGAATGCGGCTAAAAAAATAGCCTGGGAGAGAGGACACAGTGAACAAAGTAGACTTGGGGAATCAGACAAGGATATTGAGTCTTCTACGTTTACTGCGTCCTCTTTTTATCCTGAAATCTCGGCCAATGCAGCTCTGACACTGGCCACTGTAGCCGGTTATCTCCTGGACCGGCAGATCCAGGCCCTGGCTGAGTCCTTTGAAAAAGAAGGCGGGTTTACAGAACGACTGTACAGTGTGCGTACCGCCAGAAGACGAAAATAAATCTATGAATTCGAGAACAAAGCTATATACAAGGCTCTTCAGGACTGGTGCAGAGAGAACGACATCCAACTGGCGGATTAATCGATGGCTGCATGGCCGCAAATTGATTTTGTCGACGGCCGAGAAGGATGTCTGTTCACAGCAACGGTTCACCGAAAACAGGTTTGCTCGGGTCGGACCCAGCCAATATATTGAAAATATTTAAAAAGAGCTCGATTTTTGCTTAATTTTGAGTCTTATAACCACCATTTTGATGTGGAAAAAGCAGTTCTAAACATCTATTCTCCGAAGCGACAACTATCCAGATACATGGGGAAACCAACAAACAACACAGGAGGTTTTAATCATGAACTTTAATTTAAAGGATTTGCTTTACTTTGATGAGATGATGACGCCTAAGATTATTACTATCATTTACTGACTTCTCCTGGCCATGGTTGTAATTTCTGGACTGGGACTTATGATCAGCGGTGGGACCTTCAGCAGTTTCATTGGAGGACTCGTAACCATAGTCCTTGGTGCTGCTTTTACAAGGATATGGTGTGAGATACTGATAGTCATCTTCAAGATTCATGAAAATATAAGAAAGGTTGCTGATAAGTAACTATAGATCGACCCATCCTTGACCTTATACTGCAAGCTGTGCGTGATGGAATAACTGGGGGTGCCCCACCTGGCTGAACTTCGACGATCTGCGGGAGCAATGCAAAGCTTCGAGGGAAAGAGATGCAGATTAAAGCAGTTAACTGCCTCATTTTAAGCCTAGTATAATTTGGGCAATCCAGACGACTTTTTTCCCATTTCAAGCTTGGCATGTTATGGGCAATCTGGCCTTGATTTTACCCATTTCAGTCTAGGCTTAGACTGGGCAATTTGGCTGTTGAAGGTAGCCTTTCAAGGAATGCAGAGAGCATGCAAAGTATCCTGCCTGCTTGGTGGGTAATCCCTTTCCGGGGCTTTTTATTCTTCAAAACTGTGTGTGCGGAGCACCCGTGTGAAGCTGAAGGCTTCCCGTGCCGGAGAAGATTTTTTTGGCACCTCAGTTGAATGCCCTGCGGGCTACCTCATCTGAGGATCTTCCCCACCATAGGCCTTGCCGTAACGTATCATGTTCCGCATGCCGGAGCCCAGTTCATCGGCACGGTGAATCTCCCGTAAAAAAGCTCCGATGACCGGATTCTTGGGAAAGGGGGTAAAGGTGTCTGGATCAAGGGCCCCGAATCCGTGAGGCTTGTTGCTGTTTTCGGTGCGCACCTGTCCGCGCTCTATGATCAGCTTGGCTGGAGCAACATATGCTACATAAAAGGGAGAAAAGATAGAAAACTGACATGGTGTACAGAGAAGCGTGAGAGTTTTTTGGGGACAAGGCGGGGACAAATCCTGAATAAATAAAAAAGGGGTTAAGCCTTGCAGCCTAACCCCTGGAAATTTCTGGTGGAGCTGAGGAGAATTGAACTCCTGGCCTCCTGAATGCCATTCAGGCGCTCTCCCAACTGAGCTACAGCCCCTCGTGAACAAACATGTATATATTTCATCAACGGTCTTGTCAAGAGAATTGTCCGGTCTTTGAAAACTTTCTTGCCCTGCCGGCCGACTAAAGCTATGCTGAACTCAATGCAGACCTGTGCTCGACTGAAACATATTTTACCAACCCCAATGGCAGGAGATACCCGCCCTTATGGCTGAACTGCTTAACACTTTAGCGATACTTATAAAATAGAATATCATATCTCAATTTGGGGACAGGCACCCCGCACTTATTTTTATTAAATGATCCTGATTTTATTGGAAAAAATAAGTGCGGGCAGAGCTAGCCCCCGGAGGTTAGTCATAAGTTTCGCTGTAATGTTAAGGCACAGAGCGATAATGCTGCCGGCCAGGTCGCTTTGCAGGCGGGCTGATACTCCTGCGCAGGGAGGCTTTTATATGCGCTTGGGGCTGAAAATCTTTCTACTTCTGTTTGTGGCCGCATTCACCATTTCCGGAGCCACGGGATCCTATTTCTATTATCAGGCCAGGCAATCCTTGCTGGAATCCATCCAGAGTCAGTTGCTTACTGCGGCCAAATCCTTTTCCGGGCTCATTTCCGGAGATGACCTGGAAGCCCTCAATTCTCCTGAAGACATGCATTCCAGTGCTTACCCCAGGATCCAGCGTATCCTGCACCAGATTGCTCTGACCAACGAGGACTTCCTATTTGCCTATACCATGCGCATCCAGGACGATGAGGTCCTGTTCGTGGTGGACTCACCCCCCAGCGATGATACCGGTGACGGCCGGATATCCCCGGACGAAATGCCTGAGCCCGTGGGTGCTGTTTACCCCGATCCTCCATCATCCCTGCTCAAAGGCTTTGTCCGCCCCAGTGTGGATCAACGTATTTACCAGGACCAATGGGGCTGGACCATATCCGGGTACGCTCCCATCAAGGACTTTCGGGGACGCAATGTGGGACTTCTGGGCATAGACATGTGTGCTGAACACATGGAGGCCAAGCTGGCCGCCATCAGACAAGCCGGACTGATCTCCCTTGGCGTGGCCGGACTTCTGGCCCTGGGAGTGACCCTGCTCCTGACCAGACATATTACTGGCCCCATCAAGTCCCTGCACCAGGGTCTGAGCCGGGTCAGCGCCGGAGACCTTGATGCCGTGGTCCCGGAGCATGGCCGTGACGAACTGGGGGACCTTTCCCGGCACTTCAACCAGATGGTGGGCGAACTAAGAGAAAAACAGCTTCTACAGTCCAGCCTGGGCAAAGTCATGCCCAGGGAAGTAGTCAGCAGGCTGCTGTCGGATGATCCCAAACTGGGCGGGGAGACCGCAGAGGCATGCATCCTTTTCTGCGATCTGCGCGGATTTACCAGCATCAGTGAAAAACTGCCGCCAAAGATCCTGGTGGGACTGCTCAACGACTACTTTTCCGCCATGGTCCAGGCAGTGGAAAAACAAGGCGGTCTGGTGGACAAATTTATCGGGGACAAACTTATGGCCGTCTTCGGTCATCCGATAACTGATGAAAAGGCCGAAGCCAAAGCCCTGCAGGCCGGTGTAGACATGCTCTCGGCCTGCGACCGCCTGAACTCTACCCTGGCCCTGACCTCGGATCTGATCCTGGAAAACAGCATAGGCATTCATACCGGTCATGTCCTGGCGGGCAACATCGGTTCACCTCAACGCATGGAATATACTGTGGTCGGGGATGCTGTGAATATCGCCGCCAGGCT
The DNA here is from genome assembly GCF_003838035.1 of Desulfonatronospira sp. MSAO_Bac3. Taxonomy (NCBI): domain Bacteria; kingdom Pseudomonadati; phylum Thermodesulfobacteriota; class Desulfovibrionia; order Desulfovibrionales; family Desulfonatronovibrionaceae; genus Desulfonatronospira; species Desulfonatronospira sp. MSAO_Bac3. The sequence goes on from NZ_QYZY01000251.1 coordinate 9,274, forward strand.
GGAGGCAAAAACCCGTGAAATGCACACCAGGTTGATCATAAGCTCCCATGTCGCCGCAAAAATCTCTTCGTTGCCCGGGCAGCTTCGTTCTCAGAAAAATATCAGCCTGGAGGGCAGACGGGAAACTCTGGACATCTACCTGCTGGAGAACAGTGACCCGGCCGGGGACAACTAAATAGCCTTGCCCGGGTTTAGAATCCCGTCCGGGTCAAAGACCTTTTTTATCCCGCGCATGATTTCCAGTGCCGCGAGGCCGGGCTGCCTGTTTAAAAAACCTCTTTTGGAAAGACCCACCCCGTGTTCCCCGGACATGCTCCCTCCCAGGTCCAGCACCAGCTCAAGAAGCTCTGCCCGGGCCTTCTGGACCTCTTTTTGCACACCTTGCTGCTTGTCGTCGTACATGAAATTTACATGCAGGTTGCCATCGCCAACGTGGCCGAAGGCCAGTACCTGCAAAGAGTGGTTTCCGGCGATGCGGCGAATGCCCTGCATGGCCTTTAGAAGACTTCCCCGGGGGATGCTCACGTCATCACTGGCTTTGCCTGAGCCCAGCCTGAAAGAGGCCGGATTGATGAGCCGTCGCAGCTCCCAGATACGCTCCTGGTCACTGTTTTCGGCCTCATCAACGTAAACCGGCTCTTTGAGCCTTTTGCGCGCCTCTGCCATCTCCTGTCGCACACTGCCTTTCAACCCGTCACACTGCACCATGAGGGCGGCGCCTGCGTTATCCGGCCAGGGCATGCCGGAATAGGCAGACAGGCACTGCAGCACCTCCCGGGGCAAAAACTCCAGGGCGCAGGGCAGAAGACCGGCCCCGAAAATCTGGTCCACACTCTCCAGGGCCTGTTCCTCGCTTTCAAAGCAGGCCATTATGGTCGAAGCATACGCCGGGCGGGGCAAAAGCTTGATCCAGGCCCCCACAACCACACCGAGACAGCCTTCCGAACCCACCATTAAAGAGTTCAGGTCCAGGCCCACTACGTTCTTGTGCACCTTTCCCCCGGTGCTGATGAGCTCGCCCCCGGGAAGCACCACCTCCAGGCCCAGGACATAGTCCCGGGTGACACCGTATTTTACAGCCCGCATGCCCCCGGCATTGGTGGCTATATTGCCCCCGATGCTGCAGATGCGCACGCTTGCCGGGTCCGGGGGGTAAAAAAGCCCTTTTGCCGCAGCCGCCTGCTGCAGTTCATGAGTAATCACTCCGGGCTGGACATGGGCCGTAAAGTCCCGGCTGCTGAGGGAAAGTATGCGGCCAAGCTTCAGGCAGGACAGGACAATCCCGCCTGCCTGGGGCACGCAGGCGGAGACAACATTGGTCCCCCTGGCCCTGGGGATGACCGGCACTTTTTCCTGCCCGGCCCAGTGCATAATCTGCCTGACCTGCTCTACCGTTTCCGGCAATACCACCGCCCAGGGCATGGCAAAGCGCCGCCCGGCATCAGTGCCGTAGATAAGTTTTTCTGCAGGATTAAAAAGAAGTCCGTCATTGGGCAGGATCTTGCCCAGATCTCTGACCTGGGATTTTTTCAGAGACATCTCCCCCCCATGCCCTAAGCAGCCGGCCCGGTGAAAATTCCCTGTTCCCTGTGCTCCATGCCCTGCGCCCCATGCCTACTTATATTTGGCCATTTCCCGGGCGGTATCGCGTTCCACGGCCCTGCGCTTTAGGGTTTCGCGGCGGTCATGGAGTCTAAGGCCGCGGGCCAGGGCAATTTCCACCTTGGCTCTGCCCTGCTTGAAATACATCCGGGTGGGTATAACAGTCAGACCCTTTTGCTCCACCTTGCCCATGAGCCGTTTAATCTCGCTTTTGTGCATAAGAAGCCTGCGCGGACGTACCGGGTCATGCTGGGCATAACCGGCGTTTTCATAGGGGGCTATATGCACGTCCACCAGGTAGGCCTCACCCCGGTCAAAGCGCACGTAACCCTCCTTGAAACTGACTTTGCCCGCCCGCAAAGACTTGACCTCGGAGCCTGTCAGGGCCATACCAGCCTCCATGGTTTCCATTATTTCGAAATAATGGCGCACCTTGCGGTTGACCGCAATTATCTTTATGCCGCTTTTGCCTTGTGACATAGCCTACTTCTTGTGCTTGCGCTCAATCCACCAGCGCTTGTCCTGGCTTTCAAACCACCAGGCGGTGTGATCGCTTTCAAAAATCGCCCCGGCCAGTTTGCGGCCGTGCTCCGTCTTTACCCGCTCCCAGGCGTATTCCAGCCACTTAGTTGCGTACCTGTTGCCCAGATCCTCCTGCTCCTTGAGATTCAGGATAAGATCCAGCTGATCCGCATCCTCGGCCAGGCCGGCCTCCAGGGTGCTGTTCTGGTCCAGTTCCTCGTGAAGAGGAATCACTTCTTCTTCCAGACCTGTGCCCCGCAGGGCATCCTCCAGGGCTGACCGGTCATTGGTCTTGTTATACAGCCGGTTGACATAATTCATGTCCCCTACCCTGGATTCGTGAATATCGTGAAAAAGGCACATGTACACGGTCTTTTCCCGGTCCGCCCCGGCCATCCTGGCCAGGATATAGCCTATTACCGCGGTGCGGAAACTGTGCTCGGCCACATTTTCCGAGCCCGTACCCAGAAACTGGTAGCCTGTACGCGGCGTTCTCTTGAGCATGCCCACCTCGTGCAGGAAATCGGCCACACGGGGCAGGTTCAGTTTTGCGGTCATATATTGCGCTTCCTGTAATATAGAATGCTTCAGCCCTGGCTGTGCCACACCAGGCCTGGATAAGCTCTGAGTTAATAGTTGCGCTGCTGCGCTTTGACTGCTCAGCTGCGGTAATCGGAATTGATGCGGATATATTCGTCGGTTAGATCCGAGGCCATGAGAAAATATTCGCCCTGTCCCCTTCCCAGGTCAATATCCACCTGGATATCCCTGGAGGATAGCAGAGGGGCGAAAACCTCGTCTATATCCATATCCACAGGTCTGCCCTTAGAAAAGATCTCCAGGCCCGCCAGGCTGAGCCTGACTTTGTCTGGGTCAAAAACGGCCCCGCTTCTGCCCAGGGCGGCCACAATGCGGCCCCAGTTGGGATCGCACCCGAACATGGCCGTCTTGACCAGACTGGAATTGCCCACCGCCCTGGCCGCCTTGCGCGCGTCCAGGCTGTCTGCCGCCCCGGTTACCCGGATATGCATGACCTTGGTGCCGCCCTCGGCATCCTTGACGATCTGGTAGGCCAGATCCCGGCATACATCCTCCAGGGCTTTTGCTGCTATGTCCCGGTCCCTGCTGGAGTGTAATCCTGCCCTGGATCCACCTCCTGCCAGGGCCAGAACGCAGTCGTTGGTACTGGTATCTCCGTCCACGGTTATGGCATTGAAGCTCTGCTCCATGGCCCCGGCCAGCATCTCCTGCCACAGGGCCCCGTCCACCTGCAGATCCGTCAGAACAAAGGCCAGCATGGTGGCCATATCCGGGCAGATCATGCCCGCTCCCTTAGTCATGCCCCAGAAGCGCACCCGGCCCTGGTCCAGCTCTATCTCCCTGGCTGCGGTCTTGGGAAAGGTGTCCGTGGTCATAATGGCCATGGCCGCCTGTTCCCCGGTGCATTTTCCCAGGTTTTCCACCAGACCGGGCAGGCTTTTTTCCCAGGTGGGCATGGGCATCCTCACGCCGATGACCCCGGTGGAGGCAGGCAGTATTTCCCCGGCAGAAATATCCAGGTGTCCGGCCAGCAGGTCCAGGGTCCTGCGGCAGTCGGCCAGGCCTTCTTCACCGGTGCAGGCATTGGCCTGGCCGGCATTGACCAGCACAGCGCGCATGAGATCGCTGCGGTCTAAGTTTTCCCTGGCCACCAGCACCGGGGCAGCCTGGAATGCGTTGGTGGTGAAAACACCGGCAGCCCTGGCCGGAGTCCGGCTGAATATCAGGGCCAGGTCCGGGCGGTCTTTGTACTTGAATCCAGCCCGGACCGCAGCCAGATCAAACCCCAGGGGTAGATCCTGCATGTCCTGTATCCTTTTTTGTAGCCATTCAATGCAAAATTCTACTGCTGCGTACTCGCATACATTCTTCCCCATGCCCTATGCCCAATACGCTTTGCCCCATGCCCCATGCGCCACGCGCCACGCGCCACGCCCTAACCACAGCATTTCTTGTATTTCTTGCCGCTGCCGCAGGTGCAGGGGTCGTTGCGGCCTACTTTGGGCTCAGCCCTTCGCTGGGGCTCCTTTTTGGCCTCTTTTTTTTCCTCGCCCTTCTGCGGGGCACCGTAGCGCAGGTCTTCCTGTTCCTTGTGCCTGAATCCTTCAACCTCTTCCTTCTTGCGGATCCGCAGGCGGCACAGGGCCCGGACCACGTTTTCCTTTATGCGGAAAAGCAGTTCTTCAAAGAGTTCATACCCCTCGCGCTTGTATTCCCTTTTGGGATCGCGCTGGCCGTAACCGCGCAGGCCGATGCCCTGCTTTAAGTGATCCATCTGCAGAAGATGCTCTTTCCAGTTGCGGTCCAGGCTTTCCAGAAGGAAAAACCGCAGCACCTCCTCGTACTGATCCCCGGCGTCCGCCTTGAGCTGTTCCAGGTGGGCATGGACGGCGTTCAGGGTCTTTTCCTTTTCCGGGGACTCCACTTCCGGGAGCAGGCGCTTGATATTGAAAATTTCTTCCAGTCGTCCCATGAGCATGGAGCGTTCTTCTTCATCCTCCAGGCTGTCCGGAGTGCTCTCGCCCACCGGGGAGTAGACATCATCCAGGACATCCTGGATCATGTCCAGGACGTAATCCTCGAGTTTTTCCGCGTGCATCAGCTCCCTGCGCTGGGTATAGATGACGGTTCTCTGCTGGTTCATGACGTCGTCAAAGTCCAGAAGCTGCTTGCGGATATTGAAATTGTGCGCTTCCACCTTGGTCTGGGCGTTTTCAATGGCCCGGGAGATCATATTGTTTTCAATGGGCTGGCCGTCCTCCATGCCCAGCTTGTCCATCATCCCGGTTATGCGCTCGGAACCAAAAAGCCTGAGCAGGCTGTCGTCTAAGGCCAGGTAGAACCTGGATGAACCGGGATCGCCCTGACGACCGGCCCTGCCCCGGAGCTGGTTGTCTATGCGCCGGCTTTCGTGGCGCTCAGTGCCCAGGATGTGCAGGCCTCCGAGTTCGCGAACTCCTTCCCCCAGGACTATGTCCGTACCCCTTCCGGCCATGTTGGTAGCCAGGGTCACGCGTCCCATTTCTCCGGCCCGGGCCACGATCTCCGCCTCACGCTCGTGGTGCTTGGCGTTTAAGACCTCGTGGGGAACTTCTCTTTTGTTCAAAAGTTTAGACAGGTGCTCGGATTTTTCTATGGATGTGGTCCCCACAAGCACCGGCTGTCCCCTGGAATGCAGCTCCAGCAGGTCGTCGGCGATGGCGTTGAATTTTTCCTGCTGTGTCTTGTAGACCACATCAGGCAGGTCCTCACGGATCATGGGTTTGTGCGTGGGGATCACCGACACATCCAGGTTGTAAATTTCTTTGAATTCAACCGCCTCGGTGTCTGCGGTACCGGTCATACCGGCCAGCTTGTCATACAGCCGGAAGTAGTTCTGAAAAGTGATGGAGGCCAGGGTCTGGTTCTCTGCTTCCACCTTGACCCCTTCCTTGGCCTCCAGGGCCTGGTGCAGGCCGTCCCCGAAACGCCGGCCCGGCATCAGCCTGCCGGTAAACTCGTCCACGATGATCACCTGGCCGTCCTTGACTATGTATTCCGAGTCCCGGCCGAACAGATGGTGGGCCTTGAGGGCCTGCAGTACATGGTGCTGGTAAGTTATGTTTTCCGGATCATAGAGGTTTTCCAGGCCCAGTATATTTTCCACCCTGTGCACGCCTTCCTCGGTGAGGGTAACGGTCTTGGCCTTTTCGTCTATGTTGAAGTGTTCGTCTTTTTTGAGTTTGGGTACCACGGAATTCATCCGGGCATACAGGTCAACGGATATGTCCGCTGGCCCGGAAATAATAAGCGGGGTACGGGCCTCGTCGATGAGTATGCAGTCCACCTCGTCCACAATGGCGAACTGCAGGTCGCGCTGCACCAGCTGGTAGGCGTAAAACTTCATGTGATCGCGCAGATAGTCGAAACCAAACTCGTTGTTGGTTCCGTAGGTTATGTCCGCGGCGTAGGCCTGCCTTCGATCCTCGTCGCTCATACCGTGCACCACCACGCCCACATCCAGTCCCAGGAAATTGTAGAGCCGGCCCATCCACTCGGCATCGCGCCGGGCCAGGTAGTCGTTGACAGTGACAATGTGCACTCCTCTGCCGGTCAGGGCATTGAGCACAACCGGCAGGGTGGCCACCACTGTTTTACCTTCACCGGTCTTCATCTCGGCAATGCGGCCCTGGTGCAGAACTATCCCGCCTATGAGCTGGACGTCGAAATGGCGCATGCCCAGGACCCTGTGCGAGGCTTCCCGGACCACGGCAAACACGTGGGGCAGAAGATCATCCAGGGAAGCCCCGGCAGCGGCCTCCTCTTTCCAGGCCTGGACCCTGGACTGAAGCTGCTCGTCACTTAGAGAACTTATTTCCTCTTCCAGGGAGTTGATACGTTCCACCAGGGGCCTTAAACTTTTGAGGTACCTTTCGTTTTTACTTCCGAATATTTTTTTGACTATATTAAACATCAAATTCCTCTAGCCCGAAAGTGCCTGGACCAGCACTTTTTGAGCATTTATTTACAAACTGAGCAAGGATTCACCATTTCGTCCAGCACCTTGTGCTGTTAAACTCTTTCACCGGCTCTAAGGCACACTCTACTCTTCCCAGGCCTCCAGGACATGGATCTCGTTGTTCAAGGGATCAATCCTGCCCAGACGCAGCCTGAAGGCCTGTCCGATCATGGTCTTGCCTCCGAAGACCTCGTGCGGAGCTCTGATGAGCACCTGCTCCCGGGGCAGGGATAATACCACCGGGCCGCTGTTGTCCACCACCACCCCGGTCCAGGTAGTGTGCCTGGCCTGCTGTTTGAAATAGAGCAGCTTCCAGTACCTGGGGCGAAATTTCTGGATCCTGCTCACCTGTCCCATGCGGGTGTTCATAAAGGGCAGCATTTTCTCCAGCCAGGTCCTGTCCCTCACCGGGTGCCCGGAAAGAGCCGCAGCTATCTGGGCCTGATTCACCAGGTCCACGTATCTGCGCAGGGGCGAGGTAACCGAGGCGTATGCCCCGGCTCCGATGGACCTGTGGGGACGCGGCCGGGTCTCGGTGAGGGTCGCCCCCATGGAGCGTATCACCCGGTAAATCTCCTCGGGCTTTCGCCATACCCCGCTGTAATCTTTGGGCAGGACTATATCCTGGGTGCGGTATAAAAGTGGGATATCTTTCTCCCTTGCCCAGCTGGCCAGGACGGTGTTGCAAAGCAGCATGAACTCGGACACGATGAGATGAGCCCCGGGATGGGTCACCCCGGGCATCAGGCTGACCAGGGTCTGTCTGGGTGTATGCTCCAGCCTGATGATTGGTTCGTTTTGCTCTATGATTACCGCACCCTGCTCCAGCCTTTTTGCCCGCAGGGTCCTGGCCAGCCTCAGGGCCGAGCCCAGGCGGGATGCCGGGTCCATGGCCAGCTCGTCCTCCACTTCGGCATAGGTCCGGTTGGCCTGTACCCGGACCCATTCCAGGCGAGGCTGCAACCTGTACACTATACCCTGAAAATCCAGATCAATATCCAGGACCATTGCCGGGCGTCTCTGACCCTGGTTCAGGCTGAACATCTCCTCGGCCAGAATCCGGGGCAGCATATCGCTTTTTCCCTCGGGCAGATATAGACTGGAAACTCTGTGGGCTACATCCCGGTCCAGTTCTGATCCGAAAGTCCAGTAAAGGCCCGGACCGGCCAGGGCCAGGGTCAGCGAATAGCCGTCTGCATGCTCCCGGATATAAAAAGCGTCGTCAATATCCCGGGTAGAGGCGGAGTCGATGCTTATCAGCCCGTCAACTGCCGGCTCGCCGCTTTCCTGCTCCAGCTTCCGGGAAAGGGCCTGAATCTCCGGGTCATGCGTTTTTGACCATGAGTCTTCCCAGGCATAAGCCGCCTGCTCCAGCATGTAGTTGTAGTGCTCCGGATAAATGCCCCAGGCCCTGGCCAGGATAAAAGGCAGGTGCGGATCCTGGGGCAGACCCGCGGAAAGCTTGCTCCAAAGGTCCTGAGTATGGGGATCTTCAGGGTTTTTAATGCGCTGGACCAGAATATTTTTAAGCTGTCCGGCCAGTTCCGAGTCTTCCGGCTCCGGCTGGTCCCCGGGGGAATATTCACCTGAATGCAGCTTCCTGAAAAAATCTTTGCCGATACTCACCAGACGTTCTCTTTCCCGGTGCAGGCGTTCCTCCTCCATCTTTTTTTCGGCTGTTTCCCGGGAAAAAACCTCAAAATCGGGAGGTGAAAACTTGAAATGAGTCCTGGCCTGGAGCATGGCCCTGCCCAGTGCGGCTGTCCGGTCCGCATCCGGCTCATCCCAGATAAGGCCTGCGAACCAGAAAATGGAGGCCTGGACGATCTCTCCCTGGGCCATGGACCATACGTCCATTACGTCCAGGTCCTCCTGGATACTGTTGCGCCTGTGGTGATGCTCCTGCAAAAGCTGCAGCACGTCCTGCCTGGACAGGTCCGGAGAGTACACCGGACCTGTCCAGGGCATGACTCTTGCAATCGGCAGTTTGACTTCGCGCTGGTTTATGTTCAGCACCCGGACCCTTGGAGACTGGACCTCCTGGATCCAGGATACAAGAGGCTGGTTGTTCTGCAGGTATTCCACCACCTGCCCGGGGCGCAGTTCAGCTCTGTGGTGCTTGTAATCGTTCAAAGGCCTCGCCTTTAGTGTTTAAATGACCGCTGTCCGGTAAATACCATGGCTGCCTGGGGTTGTGCCTCGTTCAGGGCCTGGATGACCTCGTGATCGCGCATGGAACCCCCCGGCTGAGCAATGGCGGTGATCCCCTGTTCCAGGGCCAGGTCCACCCCGTCCCTGAAGGGGAAGAAGCCGTCGGATACCATGACCGCCCCGGGAAGATCCGCCCGTTCCTTGAGGGCCTTTTCTTCCACTGATGAAAGCAGATCTTTGGCCTCAGGGTCCGTCCTGGCCTTTTCCCTGGCCTGGTATATGGACTGTCCGGTCTGTTTGAAAATCTCCATGTCCATGTACTTGGTATAGGCCTTGTGAATTGTCAGGTCCACGCAGCCCACCCGGTCCTGCTCCCCGGTGCCTATGGACAGTGTGCGGCCATCCCGGGCGAAAAGCACGGAATTGGAAGTAACTCCTGCCTCCACCGCCCAGGCGAAAAGAAGATCTTCTGTCTCACGCTGGTCAGGATGCCTGGCACTTACAACCTGGTCTTTGCCCTGGGCCTGGGCCGGGATAAAATCTTCTGGCTCGCGCATACGGCTGGTAAAGGAAAACTGGACTATGACACCGCCGTCCTGCATGGACTTGATATCCAGAAAAGGATAGTCGGCAAATTCCTGCAGCCTGCCCAGACCGGCCATTTTGATGATACGCAGATTTTTTCTGGTCTTGAGCCTGTCCAGGGCTCCAGGCTCGAAATCGGGAGCTGCCACCACCTCCAGGTAATTATCCGCAAGAAACTCGGCCCCGGCCAGGTCTATGGGCCTGTTGAGCACCACCGCCCCGCCGAAGGCAGCAATGCGGTCCGAGTAGTAGGCCTTCTGCAGTATATCCAGGACCCCCTCACTGGACCAGGCCGCCCCGCAGGGATTGTTGTGTTTGAGGATAACCGCCGCAGGTTTTTTGTGCAGATACTGCAGGACATTGATACCGTTGTCCACGTCGGTAAGATTGATTTTGCCTGGATGTTTGCCCGCCTGGAGCATGTCATCCTCCGTAATGGCCGAAACCAGACCCTGGCCCGCACCCTTGAACTTTACCCCGCCAAGCTCCAGACCGCCGCCAACAGGCTCGTACATGGCCGCCGCCTGGTCCGGATTCTCCCCGTAGCGAAGCCCCTTCTCCTGGTCCTGTACCACCCAGGTCCTTTTGCGCATCCTGATTTCCTGATCCCCGAGCCTGATACTCATTTCTCTGGGAAAAGGGTCTTCTTTAATGTCCTTGTACATCTTTCTCAAATCCTGCATGTTTTACATCCTCCTAAATGTGCTTTTTCGGGGTTGCTCAAGAGACTTTTTTTTCATAACACAGGCCTGTTGCAGGGGCAAACTTTTTCAAACCTGCAACCCGAATGGACTGGCCATAAAAATTGTGATTATTCACCGAATTGCCAAAGCAAAGCAGAGACAAGCTGCTGACATTTACTAAAAAATATTGATTTTCAAGGACGGCACGCAGTTATGGAAAAGGTTCTCAAGAAGCTGGCAGACGAACTCAACAGCCTGGACGAAGCGTCCCTCATCAGCCTGTGGGACAAGTACTATGAACGGGTGCAGAATTTCTCCCCCAGCCGTGAATGGGAGGAAGATATACTTATTCTGTCCATGATCCAGTCCGTGCGCTGGAAAAACCAGCTTTTCAACCAGTGCCTGAGCCAGCAGTCAGGGATCCCTTCAAAGCACGAAGAAAAAAAGGACTCACTGCGGCCAGTCAGAAGGGACAAGGTCAAGAAATCCGCCAAGGTGCTCAGCTTCAAACCTCGAGAGTAAGGCTTGTCCGTATAGGAGGCTGTAGTAATAGCGCACACTTTCCACGAAATTAACCGCTTCATATCCCCGTGTATAGCCCCGGGGCACAGTTTCGTAATATTCTTTGTAGCTTAAGAGGGGATAAGTTTTTTTAAGCCCGTTCCAGGAATCAGGGTTATAGCCCTGACGCTCAGCCAGCGTCCTGGCATCATAAACATGCCCCAGGCCCTGATTGTATGCGGCCAGGGCCATAAACCACTTGTCCCAGGACTCAATGCCTATTCTATCCATGCGCTCCCCGAGCATCTGCAGGTACCTGGCTCCACCGGCGATGCTCTGGTGAGGGTCCAGGTGGTCTTCTATACCCAAAAATTCAGCCGTATGCGAGGTGATCTGCATTAGACCCCTTACCCCGGTGCGGCTTGTTGCCCCTGGATCAAAGCGCGACTCCTGGTAAATGATCGCCACCAGCAGTAAAGGGTCCAGACTGTACCTCCTGGAAACATCCCTGATTGTCTGTGCATACTTAGGCATCTCATTTTGCAGGGCATGCTGAAACTGTCTTAGTTCATATGGATCCTGTTCTTTAGGATAAAATCCCAGATACCTCTCCAACAGTTCATCCAGCAGTCCGGAATTCTTGATATCTTCCCAGAACCGGTCCAGATTGCGGTCCAGATTCATATAATGACTGCTCCAGAGCCAGTTCAGAGAGTAAGTCTCATCCAGTTCTTCCGTTCTGCGCACCTCCGGATAAAACCCCTTCCAGAAGGTGTAGTTCTTTTCATCCTTGATACCGAAGCGAAACCTGCGTTCAGCAAGGGCGTCAAAAAAATCCTTTCCAGGCTCAGGCCTTTTGGAAGGCTCCAATTCACACTGCAGAACTTCACGCACATCCTGCAGAATTTTGTCGAAAGCCGACCTGCCGGGGACAACCACGTCGGTTGCGCAAAGGTCCTCCAGGCTTCTCAAAGGATAACGCCACTGGTTGTGCAGGACGAGAAACCGGCCCTCCAGGTAGACCGGCCCTCTTTGAAGACTTTTTTTATCCGGGGTCTGCATGCCCGGTACCGGCAGGAGAAGCTGCAGATCATGGTTGATAAGTTTTTCCATGCCCTGTCTAAAATCCTGCAACTCCACCCAGACCGGGGTCAGTCCGTTGCGGCTGCAGAAAAGCTCCACAAGCTCACGGTCCAGGCCGGGACCATAAGGGCTTAGATTTGCATCAACTCTTTGAGAGGGCTTGAAGCCGATTCTGATGGTGTCTTCGGTCCACTGGCGAAGTTCCATGCGGTAGGAGTACTCATACCAGAAGACTAAAACCCCCTGCACCAGCAGCAGACAAATTATTGCAGCGATTTCTTTTGAGGATATACAGTAATTTAAACGATAGGACATGCCTGAACAGACTCCTTGACCAGTTAATGCTGAGCAAATGCTGTATGACAAAGTACTCCAATTTATTACTTTACTTTATTTCCGGGTAAATGGCAAATTTGCTCATCAAGGCCCGCATTGACTTTGCCTGTTTGCTATTTTAAAAAAACAGGCTATTTGCAAAAATTCAGGCACACACCCCCCATCCGAGCCCGGGGCGAAGCGCACTGCAAGACATAATTACCGCAGAGATTACGGAGGCTGATTCATGTCCAATATCGTTGTATTCGGGACCCAGTGGGGTGACGAAGGAAAGGGAAAAATAGTCGACCTTCTTACCGAGCGCGCCGAGGTAATTGTCAGGTTCCAGGGAGGCAACAATGCCGGGCATACCCTGGTCACCAGGGACAAGAAGTTCATCCTGCATCTGATCCCCTCGGGCATCCTGCATCCGGACAAACTTTGCCTCATCGGCAACGGGGTGGTTCTGGACCCGGAAGTTTTGTGCAGGGAAATGGATGACCTGCATCAGGGGGGAATTGAAATCACACCTGACAGCCTTGGAATAAGCAGAAAGACCCATCTTATAATGCCTTACCACAAGGAGCTGGACAGGGCCAGGGAGCAGGCCAAGTCCGGTAAGGACAGGATAGGCACTACCGGCAGGGGCATCGGGCCGTGCTACGAGGACAAGATGTCCCGCGTGGGCATCAGGGCCGGGGACATGCAGGACAGCGAACTTATGCTGGCCAAAATCAAAAAGGCCCTGCCGGAAAAAAACGCCCTGCTGCAGAGCCTGTACCAGAACACCCCCCTAGAGGCAGAAAATGTCCTGCAGTCCATAGCCCCTTATGCAGACAGGTTGGTGCCCTATTTGACCGATGTATCCCTAAAGATCCAGGAAGCCAGGGAAGCCGGGCGCACAGTGATGTTCGAGGGCGCCCAGGGGGTGCAGCTGGATATAGATCACGGAACCTACCCCTTTGTAACCTCGTCCAATACCATCACTGCCAACGCCTCTGCAGGCACCGGGAGTTATTACAGCATGGACGAGGCCATAGGCGTGGTCAAGGCCTATACCACCCGGGTTGGTCAGGGCCCTTTCCCCACCCAGCAGGACAACGACGTGGGAGAACATATGCAGGTTCAGGGAGCTGAGTACGGTTCCACCACAGGACGCAAAAGACGCTGCGGATGGCTTGACTTGGTTATTCTCAGAGAGGCGGTGAGACTGTGCGGACCAACTGCGCTGGCCATTACCAAGCTGGATGTCATGAGCGGCCTGGATACCATCAGGGTCTGCACCGCCTATGAGTATAAAGGACAGCAGATCCTTTATCCTCCTCAGGAAGAAAACGCCATGTCCCTGGTCACACCCGTATACCAGGAACTCCCCGGCTGGAGCCAAGATATAAGCCAGTGCAGAACCCGCCTTGACCTGCCGCGGAATGCGCGCATGTATATCGAGCACATTGAAGATGCCCTGAAAACTCCGGCCAGAATAATATCTGTGGGTCCGGACCGGGAACAGACCATCAGGTAGCCTGCAGGGGCTAGAGTTTTAATGACCATGTCTTCTGCACCTTCAACAGCCATCCAGGAACAGAGCAACGCAGCCGGGCTTCTCCTCAGGCTGGTCGACAACCCGCCCTGCAGCTTGGTTCTCGAAGGCGGCAGTCAGACACAGAGAAGCGCCCTTGCCGGATACCTGCTCAAAGCCCTGCACTGCAGAAACCCTGGAGATGGTCCGTGTCTTAAATGCGATATGTGTGTCAAGATTGAGGCTGATGCTTTCAGGGACCTCTTCCGGCTTACCCCCCTGGAGGGCCTGTCTGTCGATGAAGTCAGGGAAATTAGGCCCGCTCTTTCCCAGAGCCCGCATCACGGCTGGCGGATGGTGGTGGTGGAGGAGGCCGGTGAAATGAACGCGTCTTGCGCCAATGCTCTCCTCAAATCCGTGGAAGAGCCTGTAAGCCGGAATATTTTTGTATTCCTGTCCAATGAAAGGCAGTCCATCCTGCCCACCATCGTTTCCAGGAGTTTTGTGCTCACCCTGGGTAGAACACCAGGGACAGGCCTTGAATCCGGGCAGGAAGAACTGTATTCGGACTTCAGCACTTTTGTCCTTCATGGAAAAGGTTTTATGCACAAATGCTCCAAAAAGGAGAATTTCGACCTGACCGGAGCCAGGCAGTTCCTGGTGAGAATCCGCCTGGACCTGGCCCGGGGCATGCGGGGGGAAAAAAGCCTTTTTAAGAACATTGAGCCTGTAAAAGCAAACAAAATGCTTCTAACCCTGCAAAAGGCGGAGCAGGCACTGGCATTCAAGGCGCGCACCGACCTTGTAATGCAGTGGCTGGCCCTGACCATGTGGAAAATTTTCAATAAAAAACAGTAAGCACCTGTATACTGCTCAATTTTTTTCTGCCCGCCGGGCAAAGGAGAACTTAATAATCTTATGTTTACCGAACAGGATATTTATCTTTACAAGCAGGGAAGACACTTTCGCCTGTACAAGCACCTCGGAGCCCAGGTGGTCATGCATGGCGGTGTACGCGGAACCTACTTCGGGGTATGGGCCCCCAACGCGGAACAGGTCAGCGTCATTGGAGATTTCAACTACTGGGACAACACTACCCATCAGCTCAATGTCCGCGGCGACGGTTCCGGCATCTGGGAAGGATTTGTGCCCGAGGCCATGCCCGGTCATAAGTACAAGTACCATATCCGCTCCAGATTTCAGGGCTACAGTGTGGACAAGGGCGATCCCTTCGGATTCTACTGGGAAACAGCTCCCAGCACAGCTTCCATTATCTGGCAGATGGACTACCAGTGGGGAGATGAAGAATGGATGCAGAACCGCCGGGAAAAAAACCGCCAGGACAAGCCCTTGAGCATCTACGAAATGCACCTGGGTTCATGGATGCGGGATCCGGATAATCCCGAGAGGCTCCTGAGTTACCGGGAACTGGCTGACAGGCTGCCGGGGTATCTTGTGGACATGGGCTTTACCCACGTAGAATTTATGCCCGTGGCCGAACATCCTTTTTACGGATCCTGGGGTTACCAGATCCTGGGATTTTTTGCCCCCACCAGCCGCTACGGGACTCCCCAGGACTTCATGTATCTCATAGATGTCCTGCACCAGCACGGCATAGGGGTCATCCTGGACTGGGTGCCTTCCCATTTCCCCACCGACGAGGTGGGACTGGGATTTTTCGACGGCACCCACCTGTATGAGCATATGGACAGTCGCAAGGGGTTTCACCCGGAATGGAAAAGCTACATTTTCAATTACGGCCGCAATGAGGTGGTCAGCTTTCTTATAAGCAACGCCCTTTTCTGGCTGGACTACTACCACATAGACGGGCTTCGCCTGGACGCTGTGGCTTCCATGCTCTACCTGGATTACGCCCGTGAGGACGGTGACTGGGAGCCCAACGAATTCGGGGGCAATGAAAACCTGGACGCCATAAGCTTTCTCAAGCACCTCAACAGTGAGGTGTACCGCTCTTATCCGGATGTCCAGACCTTTGCCGAGGAATCCACTTCCTGGCCCATGGTTTCCAGGCCTACATACGTAGGGGGCCTGGGATTCGGATACAAGTGGAACATGGGCTGGATGAACGACACCCTGAGCTACATGAGCAGAGAGCCGGTATTTCGCAAGTATCACCACAACCAGATGACCTTCAGCATCTGGTACGCCTTTACCGAAAATTTCGTCCTGCCCCTGTCCCATGACGAGGTGGTGCACCTCAAAGGATCACTGGTCACAAAAATGCCCGGTGACGACTGGCAGAAGCTGGCCAACCTGCGGCTTCTTTTGGGCTACATGTATGCGCATCCCGGCAAAAAGCTTTTGTTCATGGGGGCTGAAATGGCCCAGTGGACTGAATGGAACCATGACAAGAGCCTGGACTGGCATCTTCTGCAATACGACCGGCACAGGCAGGTTCAGGACTGGCTGCGTGAGGTGAATAACCTGTACCGCAACCGCCCCCAGCTTTACGAGCTGGATTTCGAACCAGGGGGATTCTCCTGGATCGACTGTACCGACTCGGACAACAGCGTATTATCCTTTATCCGCCGGGACAAAGAGAAGAAGCCGCTGATTATGGCCGCCAATTTCACGCCTGTGCCCAGGCATGATTATATCCTGGGGGTACCGGGACCTGGACCCTACAGGGAGATACTCAACAGCGACGATGCCCGGTTCGGAGGTTCTCACCTGGTCAACCCGGATGTCTATCACGCTCAGGAAATCCAGGCCCATGGATATTCCCACCGCCTGAGCCTGACACTTCCCCCCCTGGGCATATTGTTCATGGAGCAGAGCTGATGAAGAGGTTAAACGGCATACTCCTGCACATATCATCACTGCCTGGACCCTACGGATCAGGCGACATGGGTCCACATGCCTACCGCTTTGTTGATTTTCTGGCCGGCAGCAGGCAGAAGATCTGGCAGATACTGCCCCTTAACCCCACCACACCCGGGACCGGCAATTCACCCTATTCCAGCTACAGCGCATTTGCCGGCAATCCGCTTTTTATTGATCCGGAAGCGCTGCAGGACAAGGGTCTTCTTGATCCGCAGGATACAAGAGATCTGCCCGGCTTTCCAGAACACCGCACGGATTATGAACTGGCCGGCGACTTTAAAAAATCCTTGCTGCAAAAGGCCTTCAAGCGCAACAGGGAAAGCCTGGAAAACGGTTCAAAGTTCGAGCTTTTCTGCCGCAACCATTCCTTCTGGCTTGATGACTTCGCTCTGTTCAGCGCCCTCAAGGAACATTTCAGCGGAGCACCATGGTACAGGTGGCCAAGAAAGATCAGGCTTCGCCACCTTGAAGCCGTGGAGGAATTTAAAAACAGACTGTCAAATGAAATATTGCGGGAAAAATTCTGTCAGTACTTATTTTTCAGTCAGTGGCAGAAACTTAAAACCTACGCCAATAACCACAACGTGCTCATATTCGGGGATCTGCCCATCTATGTCAGCCTGGACAGCTGCGACGTATGGTCCAACCCTCACCTCTTTTTGCTGGACCAGGAGAAAAACCCCACCAGGGTGGCAGGAGCTCCGCCGGATTATTTCAGTGAAACAGGGCAGTTGTGGGGCAATCCCATTTATGACTGGGAAGAATGCGCCAGGGAGAATTACCAGTGGTGGATCAAGCGCATAAGGCAGAACCTGGTTATGTTCGATCTTTTAAGATTTGATCATTTCCGGGGGTTTGCCTCCTACTGGAGCATACCTGCCGGTGCCCAAACCGCAGTTGACGGTAAATGGGAGGAAGGCCCCGGGCACCGTTTCTGGTCCGCCCTGACCAGTGAAATATCCCCGGCTCATTTTGTGGCCGAGGACCTGGGATACATTACTGAAGATGTACTGGAGCTAAGGGACAGTTACGGCCTGCCGGGAATGAAGATCCTCCAGTTCGCCTTTGGCGAGGATATGCCCACCAACCCTTATATACCTCACAATCATATACCCAATTGCGTGATCTATCCGGGAACTCACGACAACAACACGGTGAGAGGATGGTTTGAAAATGAACTGGATTCCATAGCCAAAAAAAGGCTCAGCGAGTATACCGGGCGAAGGCTCGATGCAGAAAATATTTGCAGGGAAATTATCCGCATGGCCATGTCCTCACCGGCCAGATTATGTGTTTTACCCATGCAGGATGTACTCGGCTTAGACGGGCGTTTCCGCATGAATACACCGTCTGTTGCCCGAGGAAACTGGGAGTGGCGTGTAAAAAGTGCAGAAATTGGCATTGATATCAAGGAATTTTTGCTCTACTTTACCACCATCTACGGTAGAGACAATCACTTTGATGCCGGTACGAACCATACATAAAGCCGGAGATGAATAAGCCCGGAAACCTGAGGGGGATGCAAAAATGAACGCATTTAGACTGATTTTTCTGTTGCTGGTTTTTGCCGCAGTAATGCTCGGCCTCAGTCAAAACACTGAAACACTGGGATTAAAGGCGCCTCTGGAACTTGATCTGTGGTTCATTGAGCTTTCTTTGCCCCAGGTGGCCATGTATGTATTCATCTTCTTCTGCTTTCTGCTGGGCATAATTTTTGGTATAATCACTTTTTTCCCGGCCAACAGGGAGGCCAGGGAAAAATTGAAAGTCCTGCGCAAAAAATTGAGGCTCTTGCAGGAAGATTTTAAGACGGCCGAAATGGAACGGGCCAGACAGATCATGAAGCGCCAGGAAAAAATAAGCCCTGACGAAGAAGCCTTTAAGGAAGAAATTGTCAGTTCAGCCTCATCCAGGGCCTGGGGCAAGGCGGCCATGGCCGGATGCGTAGTTCTTTTCTTCATCCTGGTGGCTCTTTACTACTACGGCCACACAGAATTTGAAAAAGTGCACGAGCAGACTAAAGCCAATATGGAAAAAACCACCGGCATGATTGAAGATACCCAAAGCAGCCTGGACAGCCTGGAGCATGATTTCAGGGATGCGGATAAAAAACTGGGAGAGCTGGACCGTGAATTCAGGGAGGAGACCGCAAAGCTTCAAGACGCCACAGAAAACATGCAGGAAAAGCTTCAAAAGCACTCCGGGGAAATAAGCGAACTAAAGCTCATACCGGTTAAGACCCGTGATTACCTGACTGTCATGCATCTTGAGCAATACCTGCAGACCCTGGGTTACCTGAAGAAGGAGGCTGATACAGAAGAAGACAGAAAACGCCTGCAGGAGGCTGCAGAAGAAGTCCGCAAGGCTCTGGAGCATTACCGGGAAAAATCTGATTAATCCCGGATAGATGACAGATGTTCAATGCGGGCCTCAATGGCTTTGGGGTTGGGATGTATGTCCAGGATTTCTTTTAAGAGATCTACAGCCTGATCGACTTTATCCTGGTCAAGGAGGACCTCTGTCAGGAGAAGTCCAGCCCTGGACCTGTATTCATTCCCGGCATCCAAGCTGTAAGCCCTGGATAAAACCTCCCCGGCCCTGGTAAGATCATTTTCCAGGTAATAGGATTTCCCCCGGGTATAATGAATCATGGAGCACAGCTCGGCATCTGTTTCGCCTGAACAGTCAGAAAATTTTTCCAGGTCCTCCCGGACCCTCTCAAATTCGCGCAGCTGAATACCTGTTTTGGAAAGGAAAAGAGCTGCTTTTTTCCTTTCCTTACCGGACTGTGCCAGTTCCTTGTTCTTTTTCCAGAGCCGGCGACTTTCCCGTGGCTGTCCCAGTCTATCATATTTACCTGCAATCCTGGCATTGATATCCAGGATTCTGTCCAGTTCCCCGTCGTACTCCATCTGCATGGCCTTTAATATATCAAGCCCTCCCTCAATGTCATTATATATATCCACACTGATGCTTAAAAGCCGGTTCCAGGCCTGGTATCTTTTTCGTCCGTGCTCATTTTCGTCTATATACTGCTGGTATAAATTTCTGGCCTGGTTGAACTGACCCGTGGAAAAATAATATTCGGCCTGGTCGAAATCATCCGTATCCTCTTTTTGTTCCAGGCATCCAGGAAGCATAATAAATATGAGAACCGGAAAAATGATGTAAAGCAGCCTTTTCATACATGCAACTATTCTACTGCTCTTCTTTATCACCAAGCAGGTGCTGTTCCGGGATGATCAGGTCTGCGCAGATCACCTTCTGATCATTTTCCAGGTCAACCATTTTTACTCCCTGGGTTGAGCGTCCAACAGACCGGATATCGCTGGTGCCCAGCCTGATTATCTTGTTGGCTGAGGTGAAAATAATCAGCTCTTCCTGGTCTGATACAGGCATTGAACTCACCACCTTGCCCGTTTTGGAGGTTACCTTCATATTGATAAGACCCTTTCCCCCCCTTGCCTGTAACTTGTACATGTCCAGGCTGGTCTTTTTTCCGAAACCTTTTTCCGAAATGGTAAAAAGCTCCCTTGCTTCGCCCGGGTCCAGTACAGCCCCGGAAACCACCTCGTCGCCCTGGCGCAGGGAAATTCCCTTGACCCCGGCGGCGTTTCTGCCCATCGCCCGGAGATCCCTGCAGGCAAAGCGAATGGCCAGGCCATCATGTGTAGTTATAATTACCTCGGATTCATCTTTGACCACTTTGACCCCGATGAGTTCATCTCCGGGTTTGAGATTGACTGCAATCAGACCCAGGGAGCGCATGTTCTTGAACATCTCGATGGATGTCTTTTTGACCATGCCTTTTTTGGTCACAAAAAGAAAATAGTGTCTCTGGTGAAAATTGCGCTCGGAAAGTGCTGTGGCAATGTATTCCTCGTTATCCAGGGGAAGCAGGTTTTTAATGTGCACTCCCCTGGCCGTGCGTGATCCTTCCGGGATTTCGTAGGCCTTGAGCAGATAAGACTTGCCGGTGTTGGAGAAGAGATAAATATCCTTATGATTGCTGGTGGTAAAAAGAGTAGTAATAAAGTCCTTGTCCCCGACATTGGCCCCGGCTATTCCCTTGCCTCCTCTTTTCTGCTGGTGGTAATATTCAAGAAGCGTTCTCTTGATATAGCCATTTCTGGACAGGGTCACCACCACGTCATGATCCGGGATCAGGTCCAGCATCTCTATACTGTCGGGGTCCTGTTCCAGGATCTGTGTTCTGCGGGGAGTGGAATAGGTTTTTTTTATCTCTTGGAGTTCTTTTTTTATTTCACCCTTGAGGATATCAATATTTTCCAGGATGCTTTTTAGAAATTCAATCTGCTGCAAAAGCTCCCTGTACTCCTGCATCAGTTTTTCGCGCTCCATATTGGTCAGCCTTTGCAGGCGCATATCCAGGATGGCCTGGGCCTGAACCTGGCTCAGGGAAAAGTTTGACATGAGCTTTTCTCTGGCTTCGGCCCCGGTGGATGACGACCTGATGAGCCGGACCACCTCGTCGATGTTGTCCAGGGCTATCTGCAGCCCCTCCAGGATGTGCGCCCTGTGCTCCGCCTTTTCCAGGTCATGCCTGGAGCGCCTGAGTATGACCTCCTTTCTGTGCTCCAGGAAATACTCCAGGACCTGTTTGAGGTTTAACAGCTGCGGACGGTTATTGACCACGGCCATCATATTGATGCCGAAGCTGGTCTCCAGGGCGGTAAGCTTATACAGTTTGTTGATGATTACATCGGAGATGGCTCCCTTTTTCAGGTCTATGACTATCCTGATTCCATTGCGGTCTGATTCGTCCCGCAGATCGGAAATGCCTTCGATTTTCTTATCATTGACCAGCCCGGCTATTTTTTCCACCAGGTTGGCCTTGTTCAGGGCATAGGGAACTTCGTTGATGACAATTGATTCATGTCCCCTGGACCTGGTCTCCACGTCCAGCCTGGAACGGATTTTAAAGCTTCCCCTGCCTGTCCGGTAAGCCTCGAGTACACCTTTGAGGTTGTAAATATATGCCCCGGTAGGCAGGTCCGGGGCCTTAATGTGCTGCATGAGCTGGGAGATGTTTGTCTCCGGGTTGTCCAGAAGCTGCAGAAGGGCGTCAATCACCTCCCCCAGGTTGTGCGGGGGAATATTCGTGGCCATGCCTACGGCAATGCCCGAGCTGCCGTTGACCAGGATATTGGGAACTCTGGCCGGCAGGACCTCGGGTTCGGTGAGGGTATTGTCGTAGTTGGCCCTGAAATTGACCGTGTTTTTTTCGATATCAGCCAGAAACTCGCCGGCAAGCCTGGACATGCGGGCTTCTGTATACCGCATGGCTGCCGGGGCGTCCCCGTCGATGGAACCGAAGTTGCCCTGTCCGTCCACTAAGGGGTCACGCATATTGAAATCCTGGGCCATGCGCACCAGGGCATCATACACTGCTGAATCACCGTGGGGATGGTATTTACCGATGACGTCACCAACCACCCTGGCCGATTTTTTATAGGGGCGGTTGTAGGTGTTGCCAAGCTCGTGCATGGCATAGAGTATACGCCGGTGAACGGGTTTCAGACCGTCACGGACATCAGGGATGGCCCGGCCGATTATTACGCTTAGCGAATATTCCAGGTAGGATTTTTTTATTTCCTGTTCAATGCTGATATTGCTCAATTGCAGGCTCCGGGAATTTGTTTTAATTGATTTTTCATAACTACTTTAAATATCCAGATCTGCTACTTCCAGGGCGTTTTTCTCGATGAATTCCCGCCTGGGTTCCACCTTGTCGCCCATGAGCCTGGAAAAAAGATCGTCTGCAAGTTCTGCGTCTTCTACGTTGACCTGGAGCATGGTCCTTTTGTCCGGATCCATAGTGGTGGACCACAGCTGCTCTGGATTCATCTCCCCCAGGCCCTTGTATCGCTGGATGTTGATCCCCTTGTGAGCAAGCTCAAAAACCTTGTCCAGGAGAGGAAAAATACCCTTAACCTGGATGGTGTCCTTCTGACTCAGGATTTCAAAACCAAGGCCCGGGTTGTTGTGAAGGATCTGCTGTTGCACCTGGTGCGCCTTTTTGTACAGACCTGAGTTGAAAAATTCTATTCCTATGCGTGTACTGTGCTCGTTTCGGTCTGTAAAAACCAGGAAATATCTCTTTTCAATCTCGCTTTCCTCTTTTTCCAGGGTGGTTTCAAACCCCCTGCCGGACATGAAGCTGATAAACTCTGAACTGTCTTCATATACAAAATGGACAGGGTGAAGTCTTGGTTCATACTCAAGAAGACTTTGAAAAAGTTCTTCCTTGATGCCCATATTGCCGGCATCTTCAAAACTGTCTTTAAGTGATATAAGATTTTTGATGAGTTCAACCATCTCATCCTTAGTGTATTCCAGCCCATTTTCCGTTTTAATGGAAATTTCATCGTAAACACGATTGAGCAGAAAATCGTGCATGGTTTTTTCATCGCTTATGAACTGTTCAAAATTGCCTTTGTGCACCCGGTAAAGGGGAGGCTGGGCTATATACAGGTATCCGTTCTCAATGAGCTGGCTGAACTGCCTGAAGAAAAAAGTCAAAAGAAGGGTCCTGATATGCGCACCGTCCACGTCCGCGTCGGTCATGATCACTATCTTGTGATACCTGAGCTTGGAAAGATCAAGCTCCTTATCGCCTATGCCTGCACCCATGGCTGTTATAAGTGCTTTTATCTCATTATTTTCGAGAATTTTTTCAAATCTTGTCTTCTCTACGTTGAGAATTTTCCCCCGCAAGGGTAAAATGGCCTGGTGCTTTGGATTTCGGCCCTGCTTGGCCGACCCTCCGGCTGAATCACCCTCGACAATGAAGATCTCTGATTCCGACGGGTTTTTGCTCTGGCAGTCAGCAAGCTTGCCCGGCAGGGAATAGTCAGAAAGAGCCCCTTTTCTGCGCACCAGTTCCTTGGCCTTGCGCGCGGCCTCCCTGGCCCGGGCAGCATCTACAACTTTCTCCACTATGATGCGGGCATCCTTGGGATTCTCATTTAAAAAAGTGGTGATCTTTTCGTAGGCTATCCCTGACACATAGCCCGAAATTTCGCTGTTGCCCAGCTTGGTCTTGGTCTGGCCTTCAAACTGTGGATCCGGGACCTTGACGCTGATTATACTGGTAAGACCTTCTCGTACGTCATCACCGGTGAGTTTCTGTTTGAGTTTTCTGGGCAGATCCTGGGCATGCTGGATATATGTATTTATGGCCCTGGTCAGTGCAGAACGCAGGCCGTTTAAGTGGGTTCCGCCTTCTACGGTACGGATATTGTTGGCAAAAGAGTAAATATGTTCCTTGTAGCCTGTCTTGTACTGCAGGGTCAGCTCCATGGATACGTTGTGAACTTCGCCGCTGGCGTAGATCACCTTGTGCAGGCCGCTGTCCTTGTTCACATTTTTAATAAAGGACAAAAGCCCCCCGTCGAACTGAAACACATCGCTTTTCTGGTAGCGCTCGTCCTGAAACTTTATCCTCAGGCCGCAGTTTAAGTATGCAAGCTCTTCAAATCGCTTGGACAGTGTATCGTAGTCAAAATCAAGAGTGGAAAAAATCTCTTCATCGGGCCTGAACTTTATGGTGGTACCACGGCTGGACGAGGGTCCCTCATGGCGAAGCTTGGTAACCGGTATGCCTCTTTCAAACTTCTGGAAATACTTTTCTCCTTCCCTGCGAACGGTTACTTCCAGGTATTCGGAAAGGGCATTAACAACCGAAACCCCTACTCCGTGCAGTCCCCCGGATACTTTGTAGCTGGCGTTGTCGAATTTTCCCCCGGCATGAAGAACGGTCATGACCACCTCCAGGGCCGGCCTGTTTTCCTTTTCATGCCAGTCCACAGGAATACCCCGGCCGTTGTCTGAGATGGTTACGCTGTTGTCCATGTGAACAGTTATGCGCACATTGTCGCAATAACCGGCCATGGCCTCGTCTATGCTGTTGTCCAGAACTTCATAAACCAGGTGCTGAAGACCCCGCACATCAGTTGAGCCGATGTACATTGCCGGGCGTTTTCTCACCGCGGTCAGCCCTTCCAGAACCTGGATGCTCTGGGCTGTGTATTCTCCTGAATTTTCCTGTCTGTCTTTGTTGTCCATTTTTTTTAATCCATTTCTTCTTCGGTGTAATAGGTCTCTTCTTCGATCTGTACCGGCATGGTCATGACGTAGTACTTTTGGTCGTTTTCTCCGTTTATCCTGCACGGTTCTATGGGACCTGAAAACTTCATGACCACGTTATCGTCATCGATATGGCCCAGGATTTCCAGGAGGCTTTTGGTGTTGAAAACCACCTCCTTTAGATTACCCTGGTAACTGCAGCCGACAACCTCTTCAGCTTCTCCTGAATCCACGGCAGTACTGGTCATATAGATCTCTTCCTGTCCAAGCCTCATGAGGGTGGACATCTGAGAATCAGTGTTGAATATCAGAATTCTCTCTAAGGAATCCATGAGATCATTTTTTGTGGTTACCAGAGGCCCACCAAGCTTTTCCGAGTAGTTGTTTATAAAATCGCGGTAATTGGGAAACTGATGCATGTTCAGGGGCAGACTAAAGCATTCTTTTTTGTCCAGTGTCCTGAAAAATATCTTTGAATCGGTGATGGTTATCTGAATATCCGACTCAGGAACCCATTTGCGAAGATCCATGAGGTATTTCTTGGCGATCATTATTCCCTTTTCGGGCAGGATCTCTCTTAAGCCACTGCTTTCATGGATGTACAGGCTCAGCTGATGCCCGTTAAAAGCACAGAATTCCACCTGGTTCTCATCTCCGGGGGCAATCTTCAGGCAGGTCATTCCCTGCATGGTATCGTCATCACTTATGCAGAAAAGACTTTTTTCCAGAATATCCTTGAATTTTATCCCGGGAATGCCGGCCAGAGCATTTTCTTCCGGGAATTCATCAAGTTCGGGAAACCAGGAGCTTTCACTGAGGGGCAGCTTGAAATGCCTTTTTTCCTGTTGAACATATAGAATATCATTTTTTTCATCAGAATACATGGTGATGGGTCCGGATTTCAATTTCCTTATGAGGTCGGATATTTTTCTCCCCGGCGTGCCGATAAGGCCTTCTTCAACGATTTCAGCCCGGTATTCACCTGTAAATTCCACATTGCTGTCCGTACTCATAATCCTGACGCTGTCCATATCCGTTTTGAACCAGATGGTTCGAAGATATGCAGCCCCTGTTTTAGTTGGAATAAGGTTTGAAGCCTTACTGATCCCTTCCACGAAATCCTCTTTATATATTATAATTTTCATAGATTTAGAATCCTTAATAGGGTATGTTTAAATGTATATTTTTCATTTAACTATCTTTATTTATTTATTTTTTTGTCTTGTAATGTTTGTTGTTTCTTTTCATTTCCGTGAACCGGGTGTTCAAAAAATCATTTTCCTGAAGCAGAATTGTCAATTTTTTCATAACTGTTGTTATTGAGTTTATAAATCAAATAACCAACTGATATCCTTAAATATAGGACAGAGTCTCTTTGTTTATGCAAAAACAAATCCTTATACCATTGATTTTGTATTTTGTAAAATACTTTTTATTATGTATCATCTTGTAATTTTTATATTTTTTTAATAAACTAACCGATTTTTTTTGAGTTTTTATAAAGTATTTCTTGTTCATCAGCCATCTCTTTGACTTGCATGAATCCTTTTTTTAATTTAAAAATCAGGAATTATTCATAATTGATTGAAACTTGAGACTCTTTTTTTGTAACCATTCAGGGGGACCTCGGTGTTGGCTGATGGCACAAGGCCAGGGGCCTGTCCCCGCTAAGTGATGATAATGATGCTTCACAGAACTTCGTGTCTGTACTTTTCAGTGGTGCAGTAAAAGTGTCGCGGGGACTGTACCCCTGGACGGTATCTGCCCCCTGAATGGTTATTTTTTTTGAGCTTGATATTTTCCATTTTCCAGGACTGCAGTCCCTAATCCAAACATAGCCGCAACACCCGGCAGGAATGATAAATGGCTTTTAATAAACAGGTAAACAGAACCATTGACGAGATAAATCAGAAAATCAAGTCTGGTAAAGCAGTGGTAGTCAATGCACGGCAGATGGCTTCCCTGGTCCGGGATAAGGGCAAGGTGGAGGCAGCCAGGGAAGTTGATGTGGTAACCACCGGTACTTTTTCTCCAATGTGTTCCTCGGGCATGATTTTTAACTTTGCCCAAAAACCACCCATGATCAAGGGCCACAAGATATGGCTGGATAACGTCCCCTGCTATGGAGGACTGGCAGCTGCTGATTCATTTATCGGTGTTACGGAAACAACGGAAAACGATCCCCTGAACAAGGTTTATCCAGGTACTTTTACCTACGGTGGTGGACATGTGATTGAAAACCTCGTCCGGGGAAATTCCGTACACTTGCGTGTCCAGGGATATGGTACAGACTGTTATCCCCGAAAACTTCTGGAAAAGGATATAACCCTTGGCGAACTCAAAAGTGCTGTACTTTTCAACCCCAGAAATGCCTACCAGAATTACAACTGTGCTGTGAACCTCACCAACAGGATCAAATATACTTACATGGGTCCGCTAAGGGCTAATATGGGTAATCTCAACTTCGCTACCGCAGGTTCCCTGAGCCCTTTGTTCAATGATCCTTATTTTCTGACCACAGGGCTTGGCACCAGAATTTTTCTGGGCGGTGGCACAGGATATGTTATTGGTGAAGGTACCCAGCACAATCCTGATCCACCACGAAATGAGCGCGGCATCCCCAAGATGCCCGCAGGGACCCTGATGGTCAAAGGGGATTTTAAACAGATGAACCATAGATATATCCGTGGAATCAGTTTTGCCGGTTATGGATGCTCCATGGCTGTTGGACTTGGCATCCCCATTCCGGTGTTAAACGAGGATATAGCCTGGTATGCAGGAGTTGACGATTCTGAAATCCACATGCCGGTTATTGATTACGGGTACGAATATGGAGCAGGCAAGGCCAAAATACTGGCTTATGTCACGTATGAGCAACTCCTATCAGGAAGTGTGGAGATAAACGACAAAAAGGTGACTACAGTACCCCTGACCAGTTACTCCATGTCCCTGGAGATTGCAGACCAGTTAAAGGACTGGATCCAGTCAGGTGAATTTTTTCTGACCCAGGCACAGGATAAAATTGAATCCAACTGACAGGCTCCGTAAGCACCTTTTGTTTCTTTCTCCCCTGGCTATAGCCCTGTCCGGGGGGGTGGACAGCTCAACACTTACTTTTTTCTGTCTTGAAAACCATATTGAATTTACTGCGTATACTTTCTGCGGGGATCACTTAACATCATTTGAGGCAGAGCATGTCCAGAAAGTGGTCACTGAAAATTCTATACCGCATTTATTTATCCCGTGCCAGCCTCTCAAAGATCCAAAAATCGCCGCCAACTCCAGGGAACGTTGTTATTACTGCAAAAATGATCTTTATTTCAGGCTTAAAAGATGTGTAGAGCCCGGCAGGACCATTATCGACGGTTCCAATGCTTCAGATCTTTCAAAGTATCGGCCGGGTCAAAAAGCCTTAAAAGAGCAGGGAGTCATGACTCCTTTTGCCAGCCTGGGTTTTCACCGTATGATGGTTGAAGATCTGGCCCAGGAATTGGGCTTAAATATTCCCAGGTTTTCCAGGTCCTGTCTTCTGACCCGTTTCCAGTATGGATACCAACTGGATTCCGACCTGGTTCAAAGGCTCGGCAGAGCAGAGGATTATCTACTCAGGGCCGGCCTTTCGGGCTTCAGGACGAGGGTTCTTTTGGACGAAACGGTCCTGGTGCAGGTTGATGCCTCTGAGAAAGTCGGTTTTTTAAATATTGAGCCTGGTTTTCAATCTTTAATGCAGGAGTTGTTTTTTTATCCTTACCGGGTGCAGTACATGGAATTCAGTATGATAAGCGGTTATTTTGATCGAAGCTGACCAGGTCTTTTCATCCTGCGTTTTACTGTCTGAATACATTTTAAGAATTTAAGAGGGTTAGACATGCATGAAGTAAAATTTGATCAGGTGATCCAGGACTATCTCACCGGCAAGGATCTCCAGATGACCACTTACGAGGATATCCGCCAGGCCCTTGCCCGCATCCTGGTCGAGGAAAAAGGTTATCCCGTGCAGAATATAAAGCCCAGATATAAATTGCCGCTCGGGCTTGATGATATTGATTACACTATAAATCTGGATTTTCTGGTCACCATAGATGAACAGCCTGCTATGATCCTGGGTTTTTGTCCTGGAGCGGTTTCTACATATATTACCCAGTATGTAAGCGCAGCCAGAATTTTTCCCGGAGGCCCCGTACCTTTTGTCCTGGTCACCGATTCAACTGATGCCGCTCTGGTCCGGGTCAAAGATAAAAAAGAGATCTGCAGGGGTTATCATTGCATTCCAACCTGGCAGCATCTGCAGGAAATATTCAAGGAATGCCCGCCCTGCACTTTCACCACGGAGAGACAGCTAAAGGAGAAAAGAGTGGCTCATGCCATGTTCGCCCTGAGCGATGGGTACTGTTCCTCAAGTTGTGAAATTACCAGTGATAAATCTCAGGCTGACTCATAGATTCAATGGACTGAACAAGGTTCTCCCTGTCTGCAGCTGCAGTACCAACCTGGCCCACAACCAGGCCTGCAGCAAAATTGGCCGTCATACAGGCATCCGGCAGTGAGTATTGTGCCTGCAGGCAGATTCCCATGGTGGCAATAACTGTATCCCCTGCCCCGGTTACATCATAGACTTTTCTGGCGCTTGTGGGAAAATGCAGTATCTCTTTGTTGCTTCTAAACAGGACCATGCCCATGGGGCCAACAGTTATCAGCAGGTTTTCCAGGTTTTTGGTTTTCATTATTTTTTTTCCTGTGCTGATAATGTCTTTATTTGAGTTGATTTTTGTGTTGCTGCCCTCCTCGGCCTCTTTCTGGTTTGGGGTCATGAGAAACAGATCCTTATATACCCTGAAATTTTTTGTTTTGGGATCCAGCACCACCTTGTAGTCCTGTAAAGCCGACAGAGTCTTTCTATTGACCATTCCTTTTCCGTAATCCGATACCAGTACATATTCGCCAAATCCCTTTTTCTCTATCAGACTGGTTATTTCAGCCATAAGTCCTGGTTCCAGATCATTGCAGTTTTCCTGGTCCACCCTGACAATCTGCTGACTGTTGCCGATAACCCTGGTTTTAACGGTGGTTTTTCTCTTGCGTGAACTTACTATTGTATGTTCAATGCCTTCTCTATCCAGCATTTTTTTTATTTCTCTGCAGTGATCATCATCTCCGGCGACACTTATCAATACCGGTTCACCGCCCAGGCTTTTTATGTTTCTGGCTACATTTCCCGCCCCGCCCAGGCTGTATGTTTCCTTCTCCACGTATACCACCGGCACAGGTGCCTCGGGGGAGATTCTGGAGACTTCCCCCCATTGATAATGATCCAGCATGATATCGCCGATGACTAACAGGCGTTTTCCCCGAATTCTGTCCAGGTTCTGTATTAATTTTTGTCTGGTTTCCATTTCAGGCAGTTCCAAATTGTTAGTTATCTATGCCAAGGCATTTTAAAAGAGCATCAAGTTCGTTCTCGTTTCTGTATTGCAGAACAACCTTACCCTTTTTTTCGTCTCCCTGCGTCTGAACACTTAGTTTGTTCTCGATCTTCTCTTTTATCCGGCTTTCCAGTGAACCGGCAAAGTCACTCTTGTTTCTTCTGCTTTCTTTTTTCTTTTCCTGGGTTAATTTTTTAACCAGCTCTTCGGTCTGCCGCACTGACAGGTTTCTGGAGACGATTTTACCTGCTGCCTCCAGCATGAGCTCTTCATCCTTGATTCCCAGTAGACATCTGGCATGACCTGGACTTAAAGACCTGTCTTCCACCATGTCCCTGATTTTCTCTGGAAGTTTTATCAGCCTGAGGGTATTGGTTAGCTGTGATCTGCTCTTGCCTATTCTATCAGCCAGCTCCTCCTGGTTGATGCCCAGCTCTGACTGCAGCCTCTGCAGAGCGTAAGCCTGCTCCATTGGATTTAAATCCTCACGCTGAAGATTTTCAATAAGCGCTATTGCCAGAACCTGGTTATTGTCATAATCTCTCACCAGTGCCGGGATGGTGTTGAGACCAGCTTCAATGCTGGCCCGCCATCGTCTTTCTCCAGCTATGATCTCGTACTCCTGGTTTTCATTTTTGCGCACCAGGATGGGCTGGAGTACTCCGTTTTCCTGGATTGAGGCAGCCAGCTCGCTGATACTTTCTTCTGCAAAGTTTTTCCTGGGCTGATATGGATTTGGCTTGACTTTTTGAACACTTAGTTGAACGCTGTCCGTGTTCTTTTCCTCATAGAATGAAGGTTTGATCAGGGCATCCAACCCTTTGCCCAGTCCTTTTTCTTTTTTTTGCATTTCTGTTTTCCTGTTTTATATTACTTTAAACTTCAGTTAAGGAGGCTTTATGAATAGCAAAATGCCTGTACAACCTTTCTACAATGAGACCGGTCAGCTCACCGGGGTCTGGATACCTGCAGAAGAGTGGCTCAAGCACCAGGATGATCTGGAAAGCATACTCCTGAAGAGTGAAAAAAAGTCCGCTCTTCCTGCAGAACCATTAAACGAATGGACAAACTTTTTAATGTACTGGGACTTTAACTATCCTGTGGAAAAAAAGGTTGAATGCAAGGGTTGTGGTGCCCTGACCAGCGACTGGACCCAGGATGACCCCAAGAAGTTTTATTTAAGAAGCGCAAGCCTCGGTGGTCTTGTTGCTTTTTTATGCCTTGGATGCCAGTCCAGGGTTACAAAAAAGCATTTCAAGGATCATATCCTTTATGAATGCTCAGAATTTACCTGCAAGGTAAAGTAGAGCCAGAACAGAACATGGATTATTTTACTCTTGATTACCACTACAGGGAATCTTAGCGTGTAGCCAAAGTAACCTGTTTTCACTGAAAAATCATTTAACCATGAAGATCATGATGACAGGATATAAAATAACTTTTCCTTCCCTGTTTTAAACTCTATATTCTTCACTGCTTATTGTTCCCGCGCTCCCAGCCGCCAGGGCGGGTGAGCGCGGGAACAATAAGCCTTTTGATTCAGCCTGCTGTTATTGCAGCCTTCCCACAACCTCTCTGGCCAGCCTCAGATATGCATGCGACCCAGTAGACCTTATATCATATGCCAGTACCGGCCTGCCGTGACTTGGAGCTTCAGAGAGACGGACATTTCTTGGAATAATGCTGTCCATGGTTTGAGCCTGAAAATGCCTTCTGATTTCCTTGATAACCTGGTGACAGAGTTTGTTCCTTTTATCAAACATGGTCAGGGCCACCCCAAGCAATTCCAGATCATTATTCAGCCGCTTCCGTATTAGTTCATATGTTTCGAACAGTCTGGCAATTCCCTCCAGGGCATAATACTCGCATTGCATGGGAACTAATAAACGATTGGATGCGCACATGGCATTGATTGTAATCATGCCCAGCGAGGGCGGGCAGTCCAGTATTATGTATTCGTACGGCTTACTGACGTTCTTGAGAAGTTTGTACAGATAATATTCCCTGTCCTGCCTGTCATTCAGTTCCAGTTCTACAGCAACCAGATCCTTGTTAGAGGGAATTATATCTAAGTATTTCATTTCCGTAGGTCTGATGAGTTTCTCCGGTTCAGCCTCCCCTGTCAGTCCATGATACAGAGAATATTCCAGGGAGTCTATGTCCAGACCAAGACCGCTGCTGGCGTTGGCCTGGGCGTCACAGTCCACCAGGAGCACCTTTTTTTCCATTACCGCCAAAGATGCCGCCAGATTTACCGCTGTAGTAGTCTTGCCCACGCCACCTTTTTGATTGGCAACCACAATGTTCCACTGCAATGCTTTTCTCCTTGCCAAAGTTAATGTTTCACGTGAAACATTAACACTACAGAGAAACTTCTAAAATTTTATCACCTGTCGCGATTGGGGACAGTCCCGCACCTACTTGATTTCTCAGCAAGTTCCAGCGATTTCATGAAATCATTCCCAGGTAGGTGCGGGACTGTCCACCGAGGTCAATATATAAGTTTGGCTGTAGTGTTAACTTTGATGAAAATTCTGTAAGTTGGTGTCGAAAATAATCAAAGGTTAAAGCACAATCATGTTCTGATTTCGGCTTTACCAAGTATGCCAAAAAAAAACAAGCCTGACTGAATTTCATCAATCAGGCTTGTTCAGAATTAAATGGTTGGAACTTGAAAATCAATTTTCAGCTATAAAAGTCCAGGCTTCTCTGATGGAGTCCATCAATTGGACTGCCTCTTCAAACTGGCTGTTTTTAACTGCCAGCAGAAGCTGGTCAGCGAGATGGCTGAAGTCCTCTGCTTCAGCCAGCCAGGATTCGTCAGCCTTCATAGGCAAAGCTCTGGCTGCTCGGACAAATTCCTGGACTTCGTTTAGGCTGGGCATTTGGTTATCGTTCTGTGAATTCAATATGTCCTGAATAAAAGCTTCTATCCGGGTATTTAATGTAGCGGTCTTCATTTAAGCACCCTTAGTATCTGGTGTATTGCTCAGCTTTTTTGTTCAGAGTTTAGAGGGTCAGGGGGTACATCAGGCTCGGGCAGATCCTCAGGATCAATCTTGGTAGAACCCTGTGCGTGCTCAGACATTATCGGGTTCAGCCCCCTGAACAGATCAATGGGTATTGGTATAACCGTGGCATTTCTGCCTTCAGAGGTCATCTCCCGCATGGTC